>CAYWAV010000070.1:0-19418 GCA_964456225.1 uncultured Chitinophaga sp.
AATTATCTTACGATTAATTTAGAAGTATTTTGACCGAAGTCAGTTGTTACTCTCACAGTATAAAAACCTTTAGCTAAGCTAGAAGTATTGATGTGTGCAAAGTGACGACCTTGTGCCTGTTGTCCTTTTGACTCAGAAGCAACCAATTTACCAGTAACATCATATAAAGCAACAGTTACTGTTGTTTCAGTAGTTAAAGTATAGTTAACTTGAACATTATCCGTTGCAGGATTTGGGAATAAATTTAATCCTAAATCATTAGCATTTTCGTTGATTCCGATTGTAGAAAGAGTTCCACGAATTAAAACATCATCAAGAGAAATCAAGTTGTCATCTGTTGAATTACCAAAAAATGCAATATAAACAGCCATGTTTGCATAAGCATTTAAAGGAACAGAGAACGGACGTAATTGACCTTCGTGAGCAGGATTAGTTCCTGTTCCTGCTACATCAATATAAGTACCGTCTTGTCCATGCACAAATCCTGTAGAGAAAACGAAATTACTGAAATTTGTATCGTTAGGCGTACTTGACAAAGTCGTCATTTGAGCTGCGTTAAATAAAACAACGTTGAAAGCACTAAAATTATCAGCATTTGTAGTAGTTGATAAACGCACCTGGTAACCGTCAAGGTAACGAGGTGTTTGACGTGGAGCTGATTTCCAGAATAAAGTATCAGCTGAACCTAAATTCACACTGCTAGTGATTAACCAATTTTGTTGAGGCAAAAAAGCTGTAGTCCAAGAGTTACAACCAATAACTGTGTTTGTATCAGGAGGAGTTCCGCCATAAACTGTTTCATATTGATCTACTGGTGAAAATGGTGCAATTGCAAACCATCCATCAGGACGGCTTCCACCTGAAAGATCTGGATCTCCGTCAGAGTCCATATTGTACCAGTTCATATCACCAGTTACTCCTGGAGGCGGTGTTCCTGTAACTTGACAGTCAATTAATAAAGTATCATAAAAACGTGACAATTCGAAATCTTCGAAAAGCAATGTATCTTGTGCTTTTACGAAAGTTCCTGTTAAAAGGAACATTGATAATAAAAGGTAAATTTTTTTCATCTGTTAGGGTTTTACTTGGTTTATAAATTATAAGGTAACAAATTTAAGATTTTTTTTTAAAACAAAAAAATTTATTAAATACTCTGTTAAAATAGCCTTATAACAGCTTTTAAATGAGATTAATACTTATTTTTGGCTTCACATTATTCAACACATGTCATTTTTAAGAAAAACATTCTTTATATGCTTCATTTTAGTCGCTTCTAAAAATTGTAGCGGGCAAAATCAAAATGCCGACTTAATAGTCGCTCTCAAGGAATCCGCTTTAAATAAAATGTTTTCTTCACTCGGAGAAATTAAAGGTACTTCTGTATACTCTTTTATGCTTGTAGAAGGCACTTATAATTGGACACTAATAAAACCTCAAATAAAATTACATCCGAACAAGGCAAATTTTGAAACCGATGTGAAAGTTGTAGTTGGCAAATTTGCTTATACCACCAAAGTGAACGGGATTGTTGAAATTTGCTACGAACCCACTACCAACTTAATATATATTGAAATTACCCAAGCTTTATTCCCTTTAAATATTATGGTTTTAGGCAAAGAAAGACATGTATGGGATGTTGATTTAAAAAAGTATTTCGAAACCCCTTTTACATTTGAAGGACCACTTACCATGGGCACCGAAATGGTTTTTAGTATGCCGGACGGAACTTCAAAAACAATTTATTGCCATCCAATCAATTGTGGCGTAAAAATTGCTGAAAAACAAGTGATTGTTTCTGCCGAAACTGAATTTGTGGAAAGACCAATCACTCCAACTCCAACTATTAAAAAATAAAACGAATAAACTATATGAAACATCTTTTCAAATCGCTGTTAGTTATTTCCATTTTAACAAGTTCAATTGCTTTTGCCGGAGATCCAGCTTCCAAAGGTTGTAATATCAAAATAACTTCCAAGGGACTAAAAGAAGGTTCTATGTGTTTATTAGCCTGTTATTATGGCGACAAAAATTACATCAAGGATTCGGCTAAGGCGAATGCGAAAGGGGAAGTTATATTTACTTCTACCGAAAAATACGATCAGGGAATTTATTTATTTGTTCCTCCCAATAAAAAATATTTCGATTTTGTGATGGATGCTGAACAAAATTTTTCACTTGAAACAGATACAATTGATTACATAAAAAACATGAAAGTAAAGGGCTCTGACGAGAACAAATACTTTTATGAGTACAATGTTTTTATGGGTCAAAAACAAAAACAGATTGAACCATTACGTGATCAATACAAAAGAGTAAAAGACAATAAAGATTCGGCAAAAATTGTAGCTGATAAAATTGCAGTAATAGACAAAGAAGTAGTTGATTATAAAAATAATTTCATAAAAAATCATCCAACTACTTTCGTTTCGAAAATATTTAGAGCAATGGAAGAGCCGATTGTTCCTGAAGCTCCAATTTTGTCGAATGGCAGAAAAGACAGCACATTTGCTTACCGTTATTACAAATCACATTTTTTTGACAACATTGATTTTAGTGACGACCGCCTACTCCGCACTCCTATCTTTCACAATAAGATAAAACAATACCTCGATAAGCTTACACCTCAAACACCTGACTCTATAAACGTTTCAACTGATTTGGTTATTGAAAAAGGTCGTGCAAATGAGGAAGTATTTAAATATTTAGTTAACTGGATTACCTATACTTATGAGAGTTCTAAAATAATGGGAATGGATGCTGTATTTGTGCATTTGGTAAACCGCTACCATTCTAAAAAACAAACTCCATGGATTGATTCAACACAATTATATAAGGTGATTAACCGTGCATACATCTTAGAGCCCCTGCTAATTGGGAAAAAGGCTCCTGCTATTGTTATGCAAGATACACTTGGTAAGCAGATTGCTTTGTATGATGTAAAAGCACGTTATACTATTTTATTATTCTGGGATCAAGGTTGTGGACACTGTAAAAAAGAAATGCCTAAAATGGTTGAACTCTACAAAAAACTAAAATCACAAGGAGTTCAAGTTTATGCAGTGGAAACAGAAGACAATGTAAAGGAATGGAAAAAATTTATTAAAGAACAAAAACTAGAATTCATAAACATCTACCAACCCGATCAGTATAAACGAGCCGTCACCAAAAAGATATACGACATCTACAGCACACCGGTAATCTATCTTTTAGATGAAAATAAAATAATTAAAGCGAAACGAATAGATGCTGAACAATTGGGAAATCTGATAGAACTGTTTGAGAAGGAGCGTTTAGAAAAGGAGCTTAAGAAATAAGCCTCATCCGCCCCGCTTATAGCGGGACACCTTCTCCAATAAGAGAAGGAAAAGTAAAAATCCTTTCAGTTAAGCTGGAAGGATTTTTATTTTATACGTGTAACGATAATTGTATTTCCGCGAGAATAATCAAACTTCCACTCTCCTCTATCAAAAATACGAGGGAGATAACGTTTATAAAGGTTGATTCGTGAAGTTAATTTATCTTCGGGTTCAGTATCTTTTGCCAACCCTGTAAATTCATAGGTGACCATTTTGGGATGTTCAACCATAAACATCTTTACTACTGCTACAATGGTTGTCATTACCCTATACAATTCACCTTTATTGGTTACGGTGTACTCTTCTCCTTCAAATTCATCGTTTGTAACACCAAATACAATAGTAGCATGCAAAATATTATCTTGCCTACGACCAAAACGCACCTCATAGTTAATTTCGCTGTCGGTAGTAAAATAATAAACACCTGCAGTGCTTATTGCAGGAGCTGTAATAACATATTCTTCTACTGTACCCAATCTGTTTCTATAGTTTTATCAAAGGCTAAAATTATGAAAATATTCTGTATTAACACCTTTTTTCCATTTAAACCACGAGAATATTGGATACCTTTGTAATAGCGTAGTTTTCAGATAAAATAACGTCAATTTTTGGCCTTTTTATTGTAAAATGTCTGTAAATATTGAATCATGATTAAACATCTCACAAACATAAAAACGCTTTCAATTGGTCTTCTTTTTATGTTGTTCGGACTCAACTCCTGGAGTCAACAAGTAGCTGTTTTAAAAATTGCCGATTTAGAAAAACGCATCAAAAATGATTCTGACACAACCTATATTGTTAATTTTTGGGCGACTTGGTGTTCACCATGTGTAAAAGAGCTTCCTGATTTTGACAGCATTTCGAAAGTGTATGCCGGCAAAAAAATAAAAGTGCTTTTGGTAACAATGGATTTCAAGGAAGACTTACAAACAAAAGTGTTACCTTTTATCAAATCAAAAAAAATATACTCTGAAGTCCTTTTATTGGATGAGGTAAATGGGAACCATTTTATTCCAAAAATTTCAGATGCCTGGTCGGGAGCTTTGCCTGCAACTCTTATTGTAAATCAAAAGAAAAATTTCAATCATTTTTTCGAAAAAAAATTGACCTTTGAATTTTTGAAAAGTGAACTCTTACAAATAGAATAAATTAAAATTATGAAACCTAAATTTATTAACCTTGCCTTGCTTGTAGTTGCTACCGGTGTTTTTATTTATGCCTTTTTTGTTTACGACACTACTAAACCACTTCGTTACTTACCCATTTTTGGAGAAAAACAATATGAAGCAAAAAATGGGAAAACGGATACCACCTTTCATTCCATCCAGAATTTTAGTTTTATTAATCAAGATGGAAAAACAGTAACGGAGAAAGATTTTGACGGAAGTGTATACGTAACTGATTTCTTTTTTACTACCTGTCACACTATTTGTCCGATTATGAGCACACAAATGGAAAGAGTAGCCTCCAAGTTCAAAGGCAATGCAGAAGTAAAATTTTTATCCCACACTGTAGATCCCGAAATTGACACGGTAGAGCAATTAAAAGCATACGCGATCAAACACAATGCAGACTCAAAACAATGGATGTTTGTAACCGGAGAAAAAAAAGCATTGTATGATATTGCAAGAGAAAGTTATCTCTTAGATGCAAATGAAGGCGATGGTGGTCCGGATGATTTTATTCACACTCAAAATTTTGCTTTAATTGATAAAGACAAACGTATAAGAGGTTATTATGATGGAACTGATTCTACTCAAATGAATCAGTTAATTAAAGACATTGATTTATTATTGGCAGAGCATCATTACAAAGGGAGGTAATTTGAAAATTTGAGAATGTGGCAATTTGAAAATTAAAAAATATAGCTGTATTAGAAAATCCCTTTCAACACGAATGAAAGGGATTTTCTAATATAAAAGAAATAGCAAATGGCTCATTTCCTAATTTTCAAATGTTCAAATTGACTATTCAACACGTTTGATTGAACAACCAACTGATTTAGAAGAGTTTGTTTTTACCGGCTTACCTGTTCCAACCGCAACAACTGCATCATTCAAATAACGTTCTTTTGCTTCGCTGGCAGATTTAATATTATCATCAATCGCTCCTCTGTATACCAATCCTTTTTTATCAAAAAGAAAACAATGAGGAGTACGACTTGCGCCAAAAGAATTTGCAACTGCTGAGTTTTTATCCACTGTATAGTAGAAATCATATCCTTGAGCCCTCGCATACTTTTTCATCTCATCTAAAGAATCTTCATCAGCACGTTGCGCTTCGTTGGAATTCAATAAAATAAAACCAACTTTATTTGCTTTCGTAATCTTTGATAATTCTTTGATACGCGATTCACTAAGTTTAACGTAAGGACAAGTATTGCAAGAAAACATTACCAATAAACCGTTTTCACCTTTTGCATCCGATAGAGAAACCTCTTTACCACTAACGTCCATCATTTTTACATCTGCACTTGGAATCGCTTTTCCTATTTCCAGTTCAGTATAATCCGCCAATTTAAACGCTGTAGCTGCACAAAATACTACTACAATTGCTGATAAAACTTTAATCGTTGTTTTCATTTTAGTTAGTTTTTGATTTTACTATTTGTTAACTAACTATAAATTTACAAAAAACAAGCCAAAAAACCATCAATTTGTTATTAACTCTTTGTACACAAACTTTTCCTGCAAGGATTCGAAAGGGCGATAGATATAATAGACGTGATTTCCCTTTATTTTGACCTTTTCTACATATTGGTTACTGAGCTTGAACGAACTTTCTATCTTTCCTGTGTACATGTTTATTTGTTTTAAATAGTAAAAACCATTTTTTTCGTACAAGGCATAAGCTTTATTAGCCTCTTCATCAATAATCACCTCATTTTTCCACTCTCTCCAGCTTTTAGGATGGTTGTAGTCGATTGGAATAGAATCTAGTTGGTTTAATTTTCCATCGTATTTAAAAATGGCATTGCTCGTATGATCAAACAAACAAATTGTGTCGTCCATTACAAATAATGGAGAATATAAAGGTGTATAATAAATGCTGCTAGTATATCCATTCATGGTTGCCGCCACTCTATGGAAATCTATTCCATAATAATTTGCAAGTTTACGAACCTGTAACCGCTCTTTCGATTGCAAAAAATAATATTCCATATTATAATCATGAATCACTTCTGGATCTCCAACTTTTTTGATAGTCTGAAATAATTTTTCGGAGGAATTGTATGCGTAATAAGTGAATTCAGGATAATCGCGTTGGTAGTTTGAGAAATAAATGGAGTTGTGTGCACTATCTACACAAGGCATAATGAATTTTTTAAACTCTTCAACAGGAAAAGAAACAAGATGAATAATATCATCTTTAATGTTAACCCTGTAAATGTGATTGGCACACATCACATGTATATTGCCAATATAATCTTTGTAAAATTTTTGTGCTTCATCTGGTAATTCAAAAGATGAAAGCACTTTTTTGTTTGCATCTACTAATCGTAACGTTGGTTTTTCTAAGTTTTTTTTAAATGTTAGAATCAACATTTTATCATCTATAAATTCATAATCGGCAACACTGTACTTCCAAGTTCCGAAAACGGTATCCACTTTGCGCTCATTCGAAACCGAAACCAAAGGCAACTCGTAAGTCTTTTGTGCTTTAACGATAAGTGAAGAGAAAACTGCTATTGAGAAAAGTAGAACATAACGCATAAATACCTCCTTTTTAACAGATAGACGTTTTCACCAATTATTTTCCATAAATTAGCATATACATGCAATACGATTACTATAAAATATTAGACATCCCTAGAACAGCCAGTTTGGATGATATCAAAAAAGCATATCGTTTAAAGGCTAAATTGGTGCATCCGGATGTAAACAACTCTCCAAAAGCAAATGAAGTTTTTGCAATTGTGAGTGAAGCATACGATGTGCTTTGTGATGATCAGAAAAGATACATGCATGATATAAAACTAAATTATATTGATTCGGAAAAGATAAATGCGGAGCGGAAACGCCAATATTATGGCTCATCTGTAAAAAACGACAGCTTTAGTAATCCTGCTAATGCTAATTTTGATTACAACTGGAATAGTTTTAGTCAATACGCCAACAAAGAAAAAACAGATGCTGACTTTTATAAGCAAGCTCCCTTTTTATACAATCTATTTTTTGCAAGCGGCATGTTTATCGGGTTTATCATTATAATTGTGAGTATATATGGAACTCTTAAAAATTACTGGCCACTGCCGTTTGTACTCATAAGTATTTCCGGATTTATATTGGTACGAGAAGGCTGGAAGGGAATGATGAAAAAAAGCACATTGTTTAGTGGAGTGCTAAAGCGATTTAGGAAATAAAAAAACTCTCTCACAAATTGTGAAGGAGTTTTATATTTTTAGAATAAACTAACCTATCTTATACATCCAGTTATGAACATCTGCCACTTTACCTTTGCGGATATTTTCCAACTCCTTTGCAACACGATTTGAGAAAATTCTTCCTTCTACAGGAGGGAGAAAATAATCTTTTCCTTCAAATCCGATTTGTGAAATTTGCGCAATTGTTGCTGCAGTTCCAGTTCCGAAAGCATCTTCGAGAGTACCATTTTTATGAGCATCCAATACCTCATCAATACTTATCTTACGTTCCTGAACTTTCATCTTCCAATCACGAGCTAAGGTCAAAACGCTATCACGAGTAATACCTGCTAAAATGGTATCGCCCAATGGAGGAGTAATTAATACATCGTCAATCACAACAAATAAATTCATCGTTCCTGATTCTTCCAAATATCTGTGGTTTCTTGCATCTGTCCACACTATCTGGTGATAGCCTCTTTGTTGTGCAAGTTTAGCGGGGAATAAAGAGCGACCATAATTTCCTGAAGCTTTTACATAACCGACTCCACCTTCCACTGCTCGGATATAATTTGTTTCTACCAGTACTTTTACCGGTTCGTTATAATATTTTCCTGCTGGTGAAGTAATGATATAAAAACGATAATTTTCTGAGGGCTTCACTCCAATAAACTCATCTGTTCCAACAATGAACGGACGAATATATAAAGAAGAACCTTCTGTATCAGGCACCCAATCTCTATCTAAATTAATAAGCTGTGTTAAACCATCCATAAACAATTCTTGTGGAATAGTAGCCATAGCCATACGTTCAGCAGAAATATTCAGTCGTTTGTGATTGTCTAACGGACGAAATAAAAACACTTCACCTTTATCATTTTTGTAGGCTTTCATTCCTTCAAAAATTGCTTGTCCGTAATGCAATGCAGAAGTTGCCGGACTCATAGGAATATTTCCATAAGGAAGTATTTGTGCATCATCCCACTGATTATCTTTAAAATCAGTATAAAACATGTGGTCAGAAAATAATTTACCAAATGTGATGTTCTTATAATCAAGTTCTTTAATACGAGAATTAGTCGTTTTATGAACTTTAATAGGCTTGATTGCGGTTGTAATCATAAATTTTTTGTTTTTACGTATTCTATTTATGTATTCTAATTCTATTTATGTATTCTATAAAAATAAGTAAATAATTTATCTAAACAAATAATCTGAATGTTTAATTTAGACGAAAGCAGGTATAATCAAGACTAATCTCTAAAATAGTCAATGGCACTGCCAATTAGCATCTAAAAGTCCACCTGCCTCTCCTTCGACTCCGCTCTGGACAGGCTCTTTTACAAAGCGGGAAATATACTAACTAATAACCGATGCCAATAACAATAGCTACTTAGCACCTTTTCAAAATGAAGGATTTCTATATAAATTTGATTTTTCGTGCAGCAAAAAAGCACATTTTGAGAAGAATAAAGCCGTGTTTGAAACGAGATATATTGGTTCTTCCATATGTTCGTTCATGATAACGAACCGGCAGTTCAACAATGCATAAATTTAATTTGTGTGCACCAAACAACAAGTCAAAATCTCCGAAAGGATCAAAGTTTCCAAAAAACTTACGGTTCACCCTTAATTTCTCATAATCTTTTTTGAACATTACTTTCGTTCCACACAAAGTATCCTTAAAACGCTGATCGAGTAACCATGTAAATGCATTGCTGAAAAATTTATTTCCGATACGATTCAACAAACGCATTGCTTCTTTTTCCATCGGATACACCAAGCGAGAACCATTTATAAAATCACCTTTACCAGATGCAATGGCAGTATAAAATTTTGTAAGATCTTCGGGAGCAACTGTTAAGTCGGCATCCAGGATCATCAGTATTTCTCCTTTAGCCACTTCAAAACCTTTTCTCACAGCTGCATTTTTTCCTTTATCAGAAATTTGATGTGCTTGAATATTATGAGATGAAGAAAATTTATTCTTTACTTCTTGTATTTTTTTCCAGGTATCATCATCTGAATTACTTTCAATAAAAATAATTTCAGTAGAAAGTCCCAATGCTGGCATTCTCAAAAGTGCATTTTCAACATTTCCACTTTCGTTACGTGCAGGGATAATTACGGAGACGGAATACTTTTTTTGAACTCCATTTTCTTCTTGAATATTTTTTGCAAATGCAAAGTTATTAATACTCATCCATCTGAATAGGGAAAATTTAGCAAGGAAATTGTTCATCAATTCAGAAATCAAAGGAATATATACAGGAAAAATCATTCTGCGTGAATTGCGGTAAACATGAAAACCAGAAAGGTAAAGCATGTTATTTATTTCCGCTAAACTCAACCAATTTTGATTGGGTGTTTTTGTTTTATAACCTATTAACTCACCAAATTTCAAAATGGGTTCCCAAATAAAACTATAGTAAGATATAATGATTTTAGTATTCTCGTGAGAAACCGCTTTCAATTGAGTTATTACCTTTTGAATATCGTCCAAATACCCGATCAGATTAGAAAGAATAATCACATCAAATTTTTCATTCAAGTTCAACTCTTCAGCGGCCATCACTCTAACATCTAAATTAGGAAATTGAGATTTAGCCTGAATAATCATTTCTTCACTAAAATCAATTCCTATTTTATGTTTTGCGTTTAAATCATTCAGCAATTCTCCTGTGCCGCAACCAATTTCTAAAACAGAACTATCTTCGTGCACAAAGTAATTGCAATACTTCGTGATATCGTTCCAATAGTACCGTTTTGCCCTTCGCTGTTTTATTCGCTTTGGAGCAATGGAATCGAAATATGTTTTATTTTTCAAATACACTTATTTACCAATTACAAAATATCTGAATGTTTCATTTTTGCCAAGTTTATCACTTGATGCAGTAATAACAAAAGGCCATTTCTCACCAATCGAAATGTATTTTCCGTTGGATGCTTTAATAGCAATTTTATTATCGTCAGCATCCAGATATTCAAATGTAAACTTTTCAGTTGAACTAATGTTCGTTTCGGAAGCGGTTATTGCATTATTATATTGGGGCTTCAACGACCAATATAAATTTGAGGACGAACGAATAGAAATTAAATCTCCTCCTATGTGCTCAAGAAAGAAAAGTGTATTTAATGAATAATCCTTGGCCAAAGCGCCCATTGCATTCTGTGCTTTTTCATTTACTATTAGATAGGAAAGGTTGTTTCCTCTTAAATGAAACCCTCTGTTTCTATCGATTGAATTAAAAAAATCGGAGGAGTATTCAACTTGAGGCAACTGATTCTCTCTTCTTTCCCAATCATAAGGTTTTAATAAATCCGACCATTCTATGTTATTTTTTGTTTGAAAGAAGCCTCTAAAATATGAGTCTTTGCTCATATCATCGTAATGAATCAGTCCATTTTTATACTGCCATGTTTGAAATAAATTTAAACAAATTAGCAAAAACAATACTCCTCCAAAAAGGATTGAGGTCATTTTTGATTTACTGAAAACAAATTGAAATCCTGCTGCCAAGGGCAAACTTAGCAAAGCATAATAATCAATCATTGGACGCATTCCCCAACAAATACCATAACTCCAAGCCCACCAGGATGAGAGCAAATAAATAGTTATGCTCATCAACACAAGTGTAGAAATCACAATTCCTTTATTGACTTTATAGAATCTAATCAATCCTAATACTGCAAAAATTAAAACAGGTGTATAAATAAAAACTCCTTTGCGAAAGCTAAATAAGAATGGCAGTATTTGTGGACTGTTAAAAACAAAATGTTCATCCATGTAAACATCGTACAACCATTTACCTGTGGCATATTTCCAGTAAAATAGCTGAAGGGATGCAATTACAAAAGCTAAGAATGCTCCTATGATTACATTTTTAAGATGCGATTTTACAAAACCGAAGAACGATTTAAGTCCACCTTTTGAATAAATTCCAATAATTACAAAATACAGGATCGCAATGATGCTAAGTGGACGAATCAAGACAATTAATCCGAAAAGTGCTGAGAAATAAACAATGAATTTTTTTTCGGAGGTTTTCAACCATTGAAAAAAAGTATACATGGCCAAACACCATACAGAAAAGGTAATCGCATGTGGCATTAAGCCTTCAAAACTTGAATACCACAATAGGTTTGTTCCTATAACAATAGTAATCAAAGTGAGTGCTGTAATTTTTTCGGAGAAATAATCGAGTAAAATTTTTCTCAGAAAATACAATCCTATAAAAAGATAAAAGAGGATTCCAATACTCAAACAGTTTTGATATGTCATGGAATAACCATCCTGAACGGCACCGTTCATTTTTGCGATAAGATGCCCGACAACAAAAAATGGAGAAAGTGCTAAACTAATCCCCATTGGATGTTTTATGAGTTTTTTATTGTCTTCTATTTTATAATACCAAATCTTGCTTTTATAATAATCAGGTTTGACATCGATGTAATTTAATTTTAAATCGTGATGAATAATGAGGGCTGACAAGTAGGTATAATAACTGGGAGCGTCAACTATGATCCTGTTCTTTTTCCAGATATTGAAAGAGAAGAAAATGGTGAGTATAAATGCGAAGATGAAGGCTAAGGAGTAAAAACTATAATTTTTGTTTTTCATTTACAATTCGGAATTTTCAACACAGAGAAAAAAGAGAAAAAATGAGTTTCACAGAGTTTTGTTTAGATGCTAATAAGCTCCATTTCGTTTACGCATAAACCATTCGAAACTCAATAAGGCTAACAACAAAAAGAAAATCCATTTCAAATTGATAACCTCTCTCAGTTTTTTTTCTGAATAGGAAACCGTTTTTATGTCTTCGCGTGCATTTAGCATCTCCGCAAGTTTATCAAGTTGATTTGGATAAATTAAATCACCATCGTGTTTCTTGGCAATACTGTAAAGCAATTGATGATCAGCAACCGTATTTGTCAATTCCACTTGCAAAGCGGTTACACTGAATTCTCCATGCTGGGAATAAATCTTTGCTCCTACCCTAACTTTTGCATCGTATTTATATTCACCAACTGGCATCATTCCCGCATTCATACGATAGGCGTTTGAGGTTTTGCTAAAAGTATAATTGAATTTTTTATTATCCACATTTGAAATAACAACATTTACTTCCGGTTCATTTATCAACTCATAACTTTCGTTATATACTTCTGCTTCTAATTCAATTGCTTCATTTTCGAAAAAATTATTTTTACCGAGTATTTTAAAAAAACTCTTATCTACTTTCACAGATAAATATTGCACTGTCTTCGAAACCAACTCATCAAACAACTGATGATTACCATTCGCAGCAAAGTCTTGTAGTCGCCAACGCCAAATTCCTTCTCCAGTAAATACAGCAGTTTTAACATCGGTAGTGGAGTTAAAAATCATCAATGGTGTTTTGGTATCCACTATTCCAATTCGTTGATAAAAAAGCACATTGCTATTGTTATCATTTTGATACGACCCAAATGGAGAAGCTACTACAGGAAAATCTTTTATTCCTTTTCTCAATTCATCACTTATGGTAAACAAAGGGAAATTTTCATCTAACACAGGTTCTACTTCGTTTGTTTTAGTGGTTTTTGACAACAATGTAAGATCGCTCTGTAGCATTGCATTTGCACCTGAGAATGACCACACAGGAACATCAGAAGCATTGAGCTCCGTAAGAATCTTTGCTGCTGCAGTTCTTACACTAGGTAAAGAATGAAGAATTACTAAATTGTATTTCTTTACCGGCTTGTCGAAATTATCAATAGTATAACTTTCTACTTCATAATTTTGATTGGATTCAATTGATTGTTTAATTGCTGCCACATCAGGGTGAGGAGCATCCGACAGAATCACAATTTTTTGTCGCGCATCCAATACATCAATAAAAACATCGCGTGAATTATTGGCCAAGCTCATTTCGCCTTCTACACTTGTCAAGCGCACTTTGTAATGCTGTAAACCTATTTCTTTTGCTTGCAACAATACTGGAACAGTTACAGTGAATGCATCAGAATTAAAATTAATGACTTGAGAAAAAAGAGTAGCTGCACCTTTTGTAATTGTTAATGTTGAAGTTTTCCCTTTCAGTTGTTTTGCATTTACAACAATCTCCATCGGAAATTCATTTCCAAGGTATGCCAAACGATTGTGTTCTACTTTTGTTAATATTAAATCTTTTTTAATGGTTGTGTCTCCAAGTGCAATCGTATAAATTGGAATTTTTAATTTATCGGAAGTAAAAACAGGATTTGAGCCTTTGTTGTATAAACCATCACTGGCAAGAATCACAGCTCCTAAATTTCTATTGCTGTAACGCGTTTCAATTTCTTCGAAAAGAGCAGAAATATCCGTTTGCTTTTCGTTAAAGGCTAATGAATCAACATTATTCAGCTCTTTTATTTTATCTGCAAAAGAATACGTGCGTACATCGTACTTCTCGCCCAGCACATTTATTAATTTCTGCAACGATTCCTTATACTCTTTTTTATAAAAAGCAGAATCTTTACTTACTACTAAGGATTCAGAATTATCTTGAGCAATAATAATAACAGGCTTTTCAGTACTTCTGGAAACGGTTTTTAAAAGCGGAGATAATAAAAGAAAACACAGGAATGTTACGACTAAAAAACGAAAAGCGGCCATTGTGCGAACCAGCCAAATGGATATTTCAGAGAATTTTTTGTCCTTGCGATATAAAATGAAAGCATAAGCAGCTCCCGCTAATAAACAGAAAATTATAAACCAGGAAGGGTACTCGAAAACTACATTCATTTCAAATGGAACGCGGATGACGCGGAAAACAAAGATTAAAAACGAATAAAAAAATAAAAAAGCTTTAATGCGTCAAATGCATTTCCTATTAAAACTAAGATGGCAAGAAATATTGAAATTAAAACAAATAAAAAAATCTGTGAAAATCACTTTTTTCGCGTCATCCGTGTTCCTATTAGGTAAGCATTCCACCACATACACTGATCACTTGTCCTGTTATGTAAGCACTCATGTCTGAAGCAAGGAAAACTGTTGTGTTTGCAACATCTTCAGAAGTTCCACCACGTTTCAATGGAATACTATCTCTCCACCCTGCAACAACTTTTGGATCCAATGCCTCGGTCATTTCTGTTTCAATAAATCCGGGAGCTATTGCATTGCTACGAATATTGCGAGAACCTAATTCCAAAGCAACTGATTTTGTAAATCCAATAATTCCAGCCTTTGAAGCTGCGTAGTTTGATTGTCCAGCATTTCCTTTTACTCCTACCACCGAACTCATATTTATAATTGAACCTTTGCGTTGTTTCAACATTGGTTTTTGAACTGCTTTTGTTAAGTTGAACACCGATTTCAAATTTGCATTCATTACTTCATCCCATTGTTGTTCGCTCATACGCATTAATAATGTATCGCGAGTAATCCCGGCATTGTTTACCAATACATCTACTGTTCCGAAATCAGCAACAACACTGTTTACTAATTCTTCTGAAGCTTTAAAATCAGCGGCATCCGAACGATAACCTTTCGCTTTTACACCAAATGCTTCTAACTCTTTTGCTAGTGCTTCGCCTTTTTCAACAGATGATAAATAAGTAAATGCGATATTTGCACCGTGTTCAGCAAATTTCAAAGCGATACCGCGACCGATACCACGCGATGCACCAGTGATTAAAGCAACTTTTCCTTCTAATAATTTCATATTTCTCGGCAAGTTCGAAATGACGATCTTGCAGTTTCAAAGATAAATGAAAAACCTTAGGTTTGGAAGGTTTTTTTTCCTCGAAAAAGTTGGGTTTTTGCTCCGTAAAGGGCCTTTTTTACTCTTTGCTTCTAATGAGCATTTTCTTTATCTTAAGTACTTTTAGCTCCAATCCTTCCTCGTTCTTTCTTTTGATTCTCCAAAAGAAAGAACCAAAGAAAAAGCGACCACGAAAACCAACCTAAAGCTTTTGTTTTACCAGCAAACCTCCACGCTTGGAGGCCACAAAACTTTGGGTTCGCACTTTTCGTGGGCGTCTCCCCGCTACTCCGAAAAAATAATTTCAAAGACGAATATAGTTTTCGGAGACGCGAGCAAGCCCTGATTCATAGAATTATTATGCTCATTAGCGAATTTTAGAAATATTCATTATATTTGAAATACTAATCTCACAAACAAACGTATCATGAAAAAACTAATTTTACTTTCAGCTATATGTATTATTACTTCTGTATCCTTTGCAGACGATGATAAAAAGAACACTTTAGAAATTCACGCAAAAGGTTCTGCCAACTCTACTTTTTTATTTAACAATAACATTTCTGATGCAGGTGGCGACCAAGATTATGCTGCAGGATGGAGTTTTAATTATGGTGGTGGTCTTTCCATGTATTTTGGCAACATTGGTTTTGGCGTAGAAGGTTTATTAGGAAATCATCGTGCGGCTTATGCCGGTTCGATAGTTACTGGTGGGACTTCAACTAATTATAGTTCTAATGTAAATTTAAAAGTTATTCAAATCCCTGTTTTCCTTAAACTAAAAAGTGATATCGGAGGCTATTTGGAAGTGGGACCACAATACAATATAATTTCAGAAGCTAACTATCATTACACTTCTGATGGTGTTCAATTTGATTCTATAATGACAGACAACTTTTCAAAATCTTATTTTTCTGCAGTTCTTGGATTTGGATTTAAAATTCCTGTTGCGAAATCAAATTTTTCTATCCTTGGAGGATTAAGATTACAATATGCTTTTTCTGATATTAAAGGGGTGGATGCATTAGGAGTTCCTTTTGACAATTTCTTCAAATATAAAAATGGTCCGTCTACCACTACTGGAGCTACTGCAGGCTTAATGCTAGGTGTTGTTTATACACTTGGGAATAAGGAGAAGAAGGATTAATAGTGGGGAGTTTGTTTTGTGGGGTTTTCGAGATTATTTCTCAGTTAGATAAGCATTCTATTGGAACGCAGATTTTTTATGCTTTTCATGATAAAAAATGATTTTTTCTTTATCTGGGTAAATAAAATATGATTTTTTCGCTAAAGCGAAATGATAAAAAATAAATGCATAAAAAAACTCCCTCGGTTACTCGATGGAGTTTTCTATTTAAAACCAATTTTAAAATTTTTCAATTTTCCCAGTAGGGGCTCCTTCGGAGCAAATTTTCAAATCGCTTTTAATCAACTCTGTTTGCATGGTGATGCGGACTTTCTTTTCTGACATCATCTGCTAATGCTTTCGCCATAGCTTTTCCGATATCAGCTGGAGAATCGACAACAATAATTCCACATTCTCTTAATATTTTCTTTTTAGCTGCTGCTGTATCATCTGCTCCACCAACAATTGCACCTGCGTGACCCATTGTTCTTCCTTTTGGTGCTGTTTCTCCAGCAATAAATCCAACAACCGGTTTACGATTTCCGTCCGCTTTAATCCAACGTGCTGCATCTGCTTCTAAATTCCCACCAATCTCACCAATCATAATGATACCATGTGTTTCCACATCGTTCATCAATAATTCAACAGCTTCTTTTGTTGTAGTTCCGATAATTGGATCTCCTCCAATACCAATAGCAGTAGTTACTCCCAAGCCTGCTTTTACAGTTTGGTCAGATGCTTCGTATGTTAATGTTCCTGATTTAGAAACAATTCCTACTGTTCCTTTTTTGAATACAAAACCTGGCATAATGCCCACTTTCGCTTCATCTGCAGAAATAACACCCGGACAGTTTGGTCCGATTAAACGACAATCTTTATTTTTCAAATATTCTTTTACAGCAATCATATCCTTCACAGGAATACCTTCTGTAATACAAATAATTACTTTAATTCCGCCTTCAGCCGATTCCATAATAGCATCTGCTGCAAAAGCAGGTGGCACAAATATGATGGAAACATCTGCTCCAGCTTTATCAACCGCTTCTTTTACTGTATTGAATACAGGGCGTTCCAAATGTGTTGACCCGCCTTTCCCTGGGGTTACTCCTCCTACTACATTGGTTCCATACTCGATCATTTGACCAGCGTGGAATGTTCCTTCAGTTCCTGTGAACCCTTGTACAATTACCCTTGATTGTTTATTTACTAATACACTCATTTTTTCAATTGTTGATTTGTTGAATTGTTGATTTGTAGATTTTTTTTGTGAGTGCTAAAGTAAATAAATAAGTTCAAAGTTGAAAGTTCAAAGTTGAAAGTTTACTATTTAATTAAAAATGGTTGATAATAAAGGATTACAGGTTTTAAACGGAGAAAATAGTGCTATAAATCCTGCTATTCGATTGATTTTTTTCGTAATATTATACTTGCTTTTGAATTTAACCTTTTACTCTTTTGACTTATCATTTGAACTCCGACACAATAGTTGCCTTAGCTACTCCGCAAGGGATTGGTGCTATTGGCGTTATCCGATTATCGGGTGAAAACGCTATTTCCATCTGCGAAAGCGTGTTTGCTACTAAAAGCCTAAAAAAAATAGATTTACAGAGCAAAAACTCGCATACCATTCATTTTGGCGTAATTCACGAAAATGAAGTGATTATTGATGAAGTTTTGATTAGCTTATTTAAGGCTCCGCATTCTTATACTTCCGAAAACACCATTGAATTATCTTGTCACGGCTCACAATTTATTCAGCAACACCTTATACAATTATTCATTAAAAAAGGAGCACGACTAGCCAACCATGGTGAATTTACATTGCGTGCTTTTTTAAATGGCAAATTGGATTTATCACAAGCTGAAGCTGTAGCCGATTTGATTGCATCCAAATCTTCTGCTTCTCATCAAGTGGCCATGCAACAAATGCGTGGTGGATTTTCGAATCAGATTAAAACACTCCGACAAAATCTTATCGACTTTGCATCTTTGATAGAATTGGAATTGGATTTTAGTGAAGAGGATGTAGAATTTGCTGACAGGACCGATTTAAAAACTTTGGTAAATACCATTCAACGCATCGTTCAACGTTTAATTGATTCGTTTGAAGTCGGCAACGTTATTAAGAATGGAATTCCAGTTGCCATTGTTGGTAAACCTAATGCTGGAAAATCTACTCTATTGAACGCATTGTTAGATGAAGAACGCGCAATCGTTTCTGATATTCCTGGAACCACACGTGATGTGATTGAAGACGAAATGAACATTGATGGCGTTCAGTTTCGTTTTATTGACACTGCAGGCTTGCGTGAAACAAACGATATTATTGAAAGCATAGGTGTAGAAAAAGCCTACGAACAAATTAAACTTTCTTCCATCGCCATTTATTTATTTGATGCTCACGAAATTACTTCTTCTGAATTAAAATTAATTATTGAAGACATCACTCCTCACCTGCATAATTCTCAATTGGTTTTAGTTGCAAATAAAATCGATAAGGAAGATAAGGAGTACACTAAAAAAGAATTTGCTGAATTCCCAGATATGCTTTTTATTTCTGCAAAAGAAAAAATTGGCATTGATGAATTTAAAAACTACATGGTAACTTTGTTTGATAACAGAACAATTAATGTTACGGAGACGATTGTCACCAACGCCCGACATGTAGAGGCATTGCGACACACCAATGTTGCACTTATAAAAGTATTGGATGGCTTAAATCAAAATGTGAGTGGAGATTTTTTAGCAATGGATATTCGACAAGCTTTGCATTATTTAGGAACGATTACTGGGGAGATTTCAAGTGATGATCTTTTAACCAATATTTTTTCGCGGTTCTGTATCGG
>CAYWAV010000071.1:0-19172 GCA_964456225.1 uncultured Chitinophaga sp.
TTACATATCAATATTAGTAAAATAAAAAGAGTCTCAAATTGCTTCAAGACTCTTTTTATTCACAATGAAATGTTGCTTATTTTTTATCGCCAAAAATGCGCAATAAGAAAAGAAATAAGTTAATAAAATCAAGGTATAAATTCAACGCACCCATTATTACTAATTTGCTTGTTGATTCAACGCCAAATTCAACTCCGGCACCGATACGTTTTAATTTTTGTACATCGTAAGCTGTTAGTCCTGTAAATACTAAAACTCCAATACAGCTAATGATGTAACCCATACTATCACTTTGCAAGAAAAAGTTAATTAAGCTAGCAATGATTATTCCCACCAATCCCATCATCATTATTGAGCCGAATTTAGTTAAATCAGTTTTTGTTGTATATCCTACAACAGCCATTAATCCAAACATTCCGGCAGCGGCTAAAAAGGTTCCGAAAATAGATCCCGAAGTATATATCAAGAAAATGAAGCTTAAACTAGCGCCCATTACAGCTGCATAAACTAAAAACAGGAATAACAAGACAGGATAAGAAAATTTATTATATCCCAATGACATAGCTAAAACAAATCCTAAAGGAGCAAACATTACTACATAGCCAAGAATACTTAATCCTCCGCCTTCAATATTTACTAGTAAAGAAATTAACTCCATGTTGTTTCCGAAATAATAAGCAACAATAGAAGTGATTACTAGCGCTGCAGCCATCCATGAAAAAACACTAGCAATAAATGTTTTCGACATTGCAGATGTTTCCTGTTCTGATTGAACGTAATTAAAATTATTTGTTTCCATTTTTTTATGTTTTTAACCGCATTAGCTTTAGCGTAGGCGGGTTTGTTTAAAATAATATTGCAAAGATAGTACCTATCGAGGGTTTATGCAAAAATGTCAGTGTTCTTAACAATTTTTGACAATTTTTAGTGCAATTTTGAGCCAATTAAGCTAATAAACTCCTGGCGGGTGGTGTCTTTCAAGAATTCGCCAGTAAATGCGGATGTTGTTGTAACCGAGTTCTGTTTTTGAATCCCTCGCATCTGCATACATAAATGTGAGCATTCAATAACAACTGCAACCCCCAATGGTTTCATAGTATTTTGAATGCAATCACGAATTTCATTTGTTAGCCTTTCTTGAACTTGTAATCTACGAGCAAAAGCATCTACAATACGTGGAATTTTACTTAATCCAACAACACAGCCATTGGGAATGTAAGCCACATGTGCTTTTCCGAAAAATGGTAACATGTGGTGCTCGCACATCGAATAAACTTCAATGTCTTTTACTATCACCATTTGGCTGTAATCTTCTTTGAACAGAGCTGATTTTAGAATTTCTTCTGGATTTAAATCGTAACCATGCGTTAAAAATTGCATTGCTTTGGCAACACGTTCAGGTGTTTTTAATAATCCTTCACGCTCGGGGTTTTCACCCATGTCCAATAAAATATTTTTGTATTTTGATGCAATACTCTCAACAGATTTTGTATTGTATCTGTCAATTTTTTTGTAGCCTTCTACATCATCAAATTCATCGTGTCCCATATTAGTTCATTGGTTTGTTAGTTCACTAGTTTATTAGGATTGCTGTATGTTTGCTATATATAAACAGTTGTATTTCGTTGTCACTTTTAGCACTGTCACTTCGAGCGGAGTCGAGAAGCCTAAGCTAATTATTCTCCGAAATATTCTACGAAATTATTTTCTGTTTCATAAAGTTTTACGCAGTGTAATTTGCAATCCAATGCATTTACATGTGGCAATAACTCTTTCCAGATCGCAATCGCTACATTCTCTGTAGATGGCATTACTCCTTTCAGAAATGGAACATCCAAATTCAAATTTTTATGATCCAGTTTGTCAGTAATATAAGTCCGGATAATTACGCTCAGTTCTTTTAGGTTCACTGAATATCCTGTATCTGGATTTACTGTTCCTTTTACAGTCACAAACAAATTGTAATTGTGTCCGTGCCAATTTGGGTTTGCACATTTTCCGAAAACTTCATTGTTCTGTTCTTCAGTCCAATTTGGATTGTGCAACTTGTGTGCAGCGTTAAAATGCTCTCTTCTTGTTATATAAATCATAGTATTATAAATAGGATGCAAATATACTACGAATTACGTATTTTAACCAATTAAGAACAATATCAATACTTCAGAAACAAACAACTTCTTCATTTGTTTAGAAGATGTTATATTTGTTCTCATGAAAATTTTAATTGTTTCTGCAACAAAGTTTGAGGTGAATCCATTGATTGAACAAATGGAATCAGCTCGGCAAATAAATGGAGAACTTCTTTCATGTAAGTACAAAAATCTGGAAATTGATTTTTTGGTTACAGGTGTTGGAATGGTGGCAACCGCTTATTATACTGGAAAGGTTTTGAATGAAACGTATGATGGAGCATTCAATTTAGGAATCTGTGGAAGCTTTAATTCAAATTTGGAAACAGGAACAGTTGTAAATGTATATGAAGATTGTTTTTCGGAATTGGGTGCAGAAGATGGCGATGCTTTTTTGTTGTTGGAAGATTTGAATTTGCAAGGTGTTCAAAAGGTTAAAAATGACAGTGGAGCCTTAAGCATTGAGCTTGAAAAACTTCCTAAAGTAAATGGGATAACAGTAAATACAACTCATGGCAATGAAAAATCAATTGAGGAAATAATTTCCAAATTTCATCCCATTGTGGAAAGTATGGAAGGCGCAGCATTTATGTTTGCATGTGAAAATGAACGAATTCCTTATGCACAAATTCGTGCAGTTTCTAATTTGGTTGAACGAAGAAATAAAGCCAACTGGAACATTCCTTTAGCGATAAAAAATTTGAACGATACTTTTTTGAAAATTCTAGATAGTTTTTAATTTCAAATGAATCAAAACGCCCAACTTCCAGTACCAAACTCCTTACTAACTCTAGGTTTTAGTCCTTGTCCGAACGACTGTTTTATTTTTGATGCGATGTTGCATGGGAAAATAGATACAGAAGGTTTGGAGTTTGATGTATTTATGGAAGACGTGGAAACGCTGAATCAAAAAGCATTTAAAGGAGAATTGGATATTACAAAATTGAGTTATCATGCCTATGCTCATTTAACAAAACAGTATCAATTGTTAAATGCAGGGAGTGCATTGGGAAATAACTGTGGTCCACTTTTGATTACTAATAAAAATGATTTAAGTGGACTGGTCTCCGAACTCCGTTCTCCCGACTCCAAACTGAAAATAGCGATTCCTGGGAAGTATACTACTGCTAATTTTTTATTGTCATTAGCTTTTCCGGAAGCAACAGATAAAGTAGAAATGGTTTTTTCAGATATTGAAGATGCTGTATTAACCGGAAAAGTAGATGCGGGATTGATCATTCATGAAAACAGATTTACCTACGAACAAAAAGGATTGAAAAAAATAATTGATTTAGGTGAATATTGGGAAACATTGACAAAGGCTCCAATTCCTTTGGGGGGTATTGTTATAAAAAGAGATTTTCCAAATGAGCTAAAAGCCACGTTCGATAGGGTTTTGAGAAAAAGTGTTGAATATGCATTTGCAAACCCTAAATCTAGTCTTAGCTTTGTAAAAGAACACGCACAGGAAATGAGTGAAGAAGTAATGTATAAGCACATCGATTTGTACGTTAATAATTATTCGGTGGATTTAGGAAAAGAAGGAAAGCGAGCAGTCAAATTATTATTTGATAAAGCAGAAGAGTTGGGAATGATTAATAAAATGGAAGATAATATTTTTTTAACATGATCATAGTAACAGGTGCAGCAGGTTTTATTGGTAGTTGTTTGGTAAGTAAACTTAACCAAGAAGGATTTACGGATTTGATTCTGGTAGACGATTTTTCATCTGTTGATAAAATGAAAAATCTAGAAGACAAAAAATATTCTCAAAAAATTCATCGTGATGAATTTATTCAATGGTTGAAAGAAAATCAACGGTTGGTGCAATTTGTTTTTCACATAGGAGCACGTACAGATACAACGGAATTTAACAAAGACATTTTTGATAAATTGAATTTGAATTATACCAAAAATCTTTGGAAGGTATGTGTTGAATTTGGTTTGCCATTGGTATATGCATCTTCGGCAGCAACTTATGGTTTAGGAGAGTTTGGTTATGAAGACAATCATGAAGTAATTGAAAAATTAAAGCCATTAAATCCTTATGGGGATTCCAAAAATGATTTTGATAAATGGGCAATCAAACAAGAGAAAAAACCTTATTTCTGGGTAGGTTTAAAATTCTTTAATGTATACGGACCAAATGAATATCACAAAGGAAGAATGGCTTCTGTGATTATGCATGCTCACAATCAAATTCAAGAAAAAGGCTCCGTAAAATTATTCCGTTCTCACAACCCTGATTATAAAGATGGTGAACAGCTTCGTGATTTTGTATATGTGAAAGATGTGGTGGAGGTGTGTCATTTTTTATTGCACCATCGCAAAGATTCAGGAATTTACAATTTAGGTTCAGGTAAAGCACGCACGTTTTTAGATTTGGTAAAAAATACATTTGCGGGAGTTGATAAAGAACCTAAAATAGATTTTATAGATACCCCAATTGATATTCGTGATAAATACCAATATTTTACCGAAGCGAATATGACAAAACTAAGGTCCATTGGTTACTCAAAACCGTTTCATACGCTGGAAGAAGGTGTAAGTGATTATGTGAAAAATTATTTGGTGGGAACAAAATATTACTAATGAAAATAAATGTAGATTAATTTGTCATGACTAAGAAAGAAGAATCTAAAATCTTATTAGATAAAATTATCGAAGCAATGAAGGCTGGCGTGGCAAAAGTATATGAAGATGCACGTAGAGATGGAACGGAACTGGTTATTTCTAAAAAACCTGGTGAAGTTCAATGGATAAAAGTGAAGTAATTTACAAGGCTCCTCTCAAATCAATCAAAGTACTCTTAATCGATTTCAATTTACTTTCAATCTCCGAAAATTGATTTTTCTCAATCTTCATTTCGTGTTTTACGGTCTTTCTGTTTTCTTTCAGATATTTTTTTGCGCCATCTAATGTCAAGCCTTGTTCTTTCACAAGGTTGTAAATCACTTTAAAATTGTCAATGTCCTCAGGAGTAAATAAGCGATTGCCTTTTTTGTTTTTCTTCGGTTTGATAATGTCAAATTCTTTTTCCCAAAAACGAATCAGGGAAGTGTTTACATCAAACATTTCCGAAACTTCACCAATGGTGTAGTACAATTTAACGGTATCGGTTTCTTTATAAGGCAAAGTTCAATTTTTGATTTGTTGAATTTCAGATTTGTAGAGTTACTAATAGTGCTTAACAAATATAAAATAATTTATTGATAATGTCTTTTCTTTTAAGCATTGCTCCTTCGGAGAGGGGATGAAGGGGTGAGGCTATTTAGTCAAACGACTGAGATGATTGTTCCGATAATTCGATCAACTTCTGGTACTGCTCAGGTGTTAAGTCGTTGTAGTAATAATTGATAGGATTCATTTTTTCGCCACCTTTCATTACTTCATAATGCACGTGAGGCGCAGTAGACAATCCTGTACTTCCTACAAATCCAATTAACTGTCCGCGTTTTACTTTTTGTCCGGGACGAACCACAAATTTTAACATGTGGCCATACAATGTTTTGTATCCATATCCATGATTTAAAACCACATGATTTCCATAACCCTGAGCGGCTGCATCTGCTCTTTCAACCGTTGCATCTCCTGTAGCACGTATTTCGGTTCCTTGAGGTGCGGCAAAATCCATCCCCGGATGAAATTCAGGAGTTTTATAAATAGGGTGAGTCCTCCATCCAAATCCAGATGGCTGATGTCTCAAATCTTCGTTTGCAATAGGCTGAATAGCTGGAATGGATGCCAAAAGCTGTGCTTTCCCTTTTACTAATTTCACCACTTCATCAAAGGATTTCGACTGGATATAAAGCTGTTTGCTTATTCTGTCCAAGCGTTTGCTAGTTTCCACCATCAAGTCGGAATTCTTATAACCTTGCAGTTCTTTGTAACGATGCACCCCTCCAAAACCAGCTTTACGGATACTAGCAGGAATAGGTTCTGCTTCAAAAATTGTTCGATAAATATTATTATCACGAGTTTCAATATCGTCCAAAACCTCAGCTACTTCATTCATTCGACTGTTTAAGAGTTCAAATTGCAGCGTTAATTCCTCAATTTCTCTTTGTTTTTGTTTTTCACGAGGAGAAGGAAAGTATTTAAACGCAAGAATAATGGTAATGGTTGCAAATACCAATCCTGTAGCGAGATACGACAGCACTTGCCATACACGTTTGCGTAAAGGGATAGTCACCTTTTCATAGGTCAGCGACTTTGTATTAAACTTATACTTGATTTTGCTCAACTTATTTCACTTTGCTTAATGCGAATTTACGCAAATAAACTAAATTTGCAATCTTGTTGCAGGGAATAGGAAATAAGGAATAGCCAATAGATAAAATTTATATATCTTTTTCCAAAACTTTGAACTTTGAACTTTCAAACATTGAACTGAATAAAGAATGGAATCAAGTAAAGTACGCCAAGCATTTTTAGATTATTTTAAGTCGAAAGGACATGAAATTGTGCCATCATCACCCATGGTTGTGAAGAATGATCCAACCTTGATGTTTATCAATTCGGGGATGGCTCCTTTCAAAGATTTGTTTTTGGGAAATGCTCCAATTAAATTTCCTCGTGTTGCAGATACACAGAAATGTCTTCGCGTAAGCGGAAAGCATAACGATTTGGAAGAAGTGGGAGTTGATACTTATCATCACACCATGTTTGAGATGCTAGGCAATTGGAGTTTTGGTGATTATTTTAAAAAAGATGCCATTACCTGGGCTTGGGAATTATTGACTGAAGTTTATAAAATTGATAAAAGCAGATTGTACGTTACCGTTTTTGAAGGCAGCAAGCCCGCCCGAACGACTGATGGCATTCAGTCGGGCGGGGAAGATAATTTAGAATTCGATCAAGAAGCGTATGATATCTGGAAACAATTTATTCCTGAAGAAAGAATTTTACGCGGAAATAAGAAAGACAACTTTTGGGAGATGGGTGATATTGGTCCTTGTGGACCATGTTCCGAAATACATTACGATGGAAGAACGGAAGAAGAAATTGCAAAAGTAAGTGGAGCATCACGGGTAAATAATGACGACCCGCAAGTGATTGAAGTGTGGAACAATGTGTTCATGGAATTTGAACGAAAAGCGGATGGCTCTTTGGTGAAACTTCCCAAACAGCATGTGGATACAGGAATGGGATTCGAGCGTTTGGTGCGTGTATTACAAGGCAAACAATCGAATTACGATACAGATGTTTTCAAACCTGTAATTGATAAAATAGAAGAGCTTTCTGGATTACGTTACAAGCCTCAAGAAGAAGAAAAACATCCGAAGCAATTAATCATCAACATTGCAATGCGAGTAATTGCTGATCACATTCGTGCCATTTCATTTAGTATTGCTGATGGACAATTGCCTTCCAATACTGGAGCAGGATATGTTATCAGAAGAATTTTAAGAAGAGCAATTCGTTACGGTTATCAATCATTGAATTTGAAAGAACCGTTTATGTTTCGTTTGGTTTCGGTATTGGCACATCAAATGGGAGATGCATTTCCCGAATTGGTATCACAAAAATTATTGATTGAAAAAGTAATCAAAGAAGAGGAAGCTTCGTTTTTCAGAACATTAGAAAATGGATTGAAACGAATTGATCAGGTTTGTGCGAATACTATTAAAGAGAAGAAACAAATAGTAGAGGGAGCAATTGTTTTTGAATTGTATGATACGTTTGGTTTTCCGATTGACTTAACTTCCTTAATTGCTCGCGGTTATGGATTGAGTATTGATGAAGTAGGTTTTCAAGTTGAATTAGAAAAACAAAAAAATCGTTCCCGAGCTGCAACATTAATTGATACGAGCGATTGGATTCTAGTGGAAGGAAGAAAAGCAGAAGAAGGAGGAAGAATATTCGTTGGTTATAAAGAATTAGAAGCAGAAGTAAAAATTATTCAATACAGAAAAGTAAAAGCAAAAGGGAAAGAACAATTTCAAGTTGTGTTGGATAAAACTCCTTTTTATGCAGAGAGTGGTGGGCAAGTGGGTGATGCAGGTATATTAGAATCGGCAAACGAAACAATTGCAATTACGGATACAAAAAAAGAAAACGGAATCATTATTCATTTTGCAGATAAGCTTCCTGAAAATTTTACAAAAACATTTGTTGCGAAAGTAAATTCTGAAAGAAGAACCTTGACAGAAAACAATCACAGCACAACACACTTAATGCATGCTGCTTTGCGACAAGTATTAGGAACGCACGTTGAACAAAAAGGAAGTTTGGTAAATGACGAACAATTGCGTTTCGATTTTTCACATTTTTCTAAAGTAACGGATGAAGAAATTGCTCAGATTGAATCTATTGTGAATAATAAAATTCGTGAAAATATTATTTCTGACATAAAAGAAATGCCGATTGAAGATGCTCGTAAAACGGGAGCAATGGCATTGTTTGGAGAAAAATATGGCGACTTAGTTCGCGTTGTAACATTCGATAAAAAGTTTTCTATAGAGTTGTGCGGAGGAACACACGTTCCTGCAACAGGGCAAATCGGATTATTTAAAATTGTTTCGGAAGGAGCCGTTGCAGCTGGTATCAGACGTATTGAAGCAATCACTTCGGTGAAAGCACAGGAATATTTTAATCAGCAAATTGAATTGGTGAATGAGGTGAAAGCGCTTTTGAAAAATCCGAAAGATGTTGTGAAGAGTTTGCAAGGTATGATGGATCACAACTCTGAATTGCAAAAACAGATCGACCAGATGCTTCGCGAAAAAGCAAAAGGATTGAAAGTAGAGTTGCTTGCAAAAAAACAATCCATCAACGGAATTAATTTTATTGCTGAAAAAATTGAATTGGATTCAGCAGATGCTATTAAAGATTTGTTGTATGAAGTAAGAAGTCAGGTTGATAATTTATTTATGGTGATTGGCGCAGAGGTGAAAGGAAAACCAAGTTTGTCGATTATCATTTCTGATAATTTAGTAGCAGAAAAAAATCTGAATGCAGGAACGATTATGCGCGATATAGCAAAAGAAATTCAAGGTGGTGGAGGTGGACAACCATTCTACGCAAATGCAGGTGGAAGTGATTTGCAAGGAATTCAGAAAGCATTAGAAAAGGCGAAGACGTATTTGAACTAATGGAACCTGCCTGCCGTTAGGCAGGCGCGGATGACACGAAAAAAAGGGCTTTTACGGATTTTTTTTATTTAGGGATATTAAAATTTCGATTCGAATTTTTCTCTTTCCCTTTGAGAATTACTTAGTATAGTGTTCCAGTCATCAAGCCAAAAGCTCCACCCAAATAACTAAAGTTGTGAATGTTGCCAACAATTATAAAACTGTAAACATCTTTTAGGTTTTCGGGATAGTACCAATTGGGAATGTGGTGATTGTTTTCATTAATCAAGCCGATGCAATAACCGATGATGCTAAATATAATTGTAATGCTAAATGTTATTGCAACGGTTTTGTAATAAATTTTGTAAAGATTTTCAGTGTTTTTGAAAAACATCAAGGTAGCTGCATAAAACAAACCGATTGGAATTCCTACCCACCAAGTGGCCATAAAGCCAACAATTATTGCTCCTGCACGGTCACTCATGTGCATGTGCATGTTTTCATCTACCAAACGAAATTGGATGAATTTGAATTTGGTAAAATATTCAGGTGAAATAGAATAAGTTACTTGGTCGTGCAAAATGCCGAATGTTCCGCAGATAATAGGAGTTAAAAAAATGATAAATAAGAAAAGTTTTATTTTCACGTTAAAATTCGTTTGATTAGTTATCTGTACTACTTTTTTGTATACAACCAAGCCATCCAAATTAAAACACCTTGTAAAGGTAACCTTGCAATTGCTATCCAAAGTGAAGGACTGTTTTTTTGCCAAAAAGTAATGGCCATTTGAATGTTGGCAGGGAAAATGGCAATTAGCATTGCAATGATTAACCACGCAGCAATGGGTCGTGTACTTTCTGGAATAAGTAATATCCCTAAAACAATTTCTATAAGTCCACTGATGTAAATTAATTGTATATGCCAAGGAAGATAAGTCGGCATAATTTTCATGTACAACTTTGGGTTCACAAAATGGTAAATCCCTGCTGCCACATAAATCAATGCCATGAAGTAGAGTAGGGCTGTTTTCATTTAGCGATTTTCATCGGGATTTCGTAATATTCCACAACATCGGAAATAAAATTATGAAGATGATTTAATTTATCGTTTTCAGAAGCCTTGTCGCAAATGCCTTGTAGCTTTTCTACATATTGTTTACGTTGCGTAGACGACCATTGTGAAGCGTAGTAAATAGATTTGATTGTTAAGTCGTTTTCTTGATTTTTGTTAATATTAGCAGTCAGTTTTTCATAACGTTTGTAACATTCCTGAATGCTTTCATTGTCTTCTAAAAAGAAATAGCCAAGTATTAAAGTAGCAAACAATGCATCGTACAAACGTTGAAAAGCAATTTGCTGAAAATTTACTAGGAGGTGTTCTAATTTTTCTACTGCTTTTTTAATGTCTTCTCTTGAGCCCAAAATTAAAAAGCCACAGTAGATATTATTTAAATTAATGAAACGAACATGCATTCCTTCATTCCATATTGGTTTTTCCAGAATCTCTTCGCACTTACTTTTATAAAATTCAATTTGTGATTTTATTTCTTTCGGTAAATTGTCGTTGTAATCTTTTTTGTAACCGTGACAATAATGTGTCATGAAATAACTTGCTTGAATACTTAAATAGATTATTTCTGGTGTGTTGACATAGTTTTTCCAGAAACGAAGTGGTTCGCGTTGCTTGATTAAAAAAGCCGTTTCTTTTTGAAGCTCATCTCTACTCAAGGAGCCAATCAAATGCTTTAGTTTTAAATAATCCACATTTAACTGTATGTCGTCTGAAAAAGAAAAAATAATGAATGCGTTTTTTTCCAGATCATCTGTCAGTTTATTTATTTCATCCAATATTTCCTGGCTATAAAAACGTTCATCGTTCAAATAGTTCAATGTATGGAAATAAGCATATCTGCTCAGCATTTGAATACTCAGCGATTCGTTGTTACGGTATTTATCATAAAAACTTAAGTGTTCTCCCATCTCTTTATCCGACAAAGCACTTTTCCCTTTGAAATTTAAATTCTGACGCATGTACAAATACATCAAATTAATGATGTGTTCGTTTTTTAATAATTCCGAAATGCGTTGGTGATATTTAATAGCAGCATTTTTGTTTTCCAACACAAATGACTGTTGTGCAAAATATTTTAATACAGCAATTGCTGTAGGGAAGTCTTCTGTTTTCTCCGCAATGTCCAATAATATTTCAGAAAGTTTGTTGGCTTTTTCTAATTCACCACCATTAATTAATTGCTCAATTTTAGAAATATTGTTGGTGAGATACGAAGGGTGGTTTCTACTTAAGAAAGAGGTTAAACGAAAGGTGTAATGAACCAGTTGAAAAAATTTCTTTTTACTCTTTTCATCTTTGGAACCATAAACAGCATTACACAAATCATCCGACTCTTTTTGATTCCATTCGTCCTTCCGAATTTGTAATATTAATTTGAGAGGTAATTCGGCATGGCTTTTTTTCAAATGAAGTTTAAATTCTTCGAAATGAAAATCGTCTAATAGCAGAATTGTTCTTTGGATGCTTAACATAATTTTTTTCTTGCCCTAAAGTATCAAAAAATAATTGAAATAAAAACCCTGGTCTTATTTTTTATTGTGAATGAGGAACTAAAAGTGGTAAGTGCTTATAATTTCAGGGGCTTGAGAGCTTTTTGTGCTAAATTTAAACATCTGATAGGAGCTTTCGTTAAAGACTTTTATTAGGAAGGAAGAGCAAATACATTTGTTTAAAATAATAAACCATGAAAAAAAATAGAGCAATCATTCTAATGTGTACATTATTAATATCAATAGTTGCACATTCGCAAACCTATACGGTAGGTCACAGTCAAATTACCTATTCCGATCCTGCACGGGCTGGTAGAAGTATTCAAACAGAAATTTATTACCCGGCAGCAACAGCAGGTACAGGTGTTCCTGTTTCAAGTGGAACTTTTCCTTTGATAGTTTTCGGACATGGTTTTGTGATGGCTTGGGATGCTTATCAAAATTTTTGGGATGATTTAGTTTTGCAAGGATATATTGTAGCATTTCCACGTACAGAAGGAAGCATTAGTCCATCGCATGCAGAGTTTGGAAAAGATCTGGCATTTCTGATAACAAAAATGCAAAGCGAAAGTGCAACAAATCCTTCCTCGATTTTCTATAATCACATCAATTCTAAGTCAGCAATCATGGGACATTCAATGGGTGGAGGAAGTTCATTTTTAGCGGCTGAAAATAATACAACTATTACAACGATGATTTCTTTCGCGGCCGCTAATACAACTCCTTCTTCCATTTCTGCTGCTCGTCAAATAACGGTTCCAACGCTTGTTTTTTCAGGTGAGAATGATTGTGTCGCTCCTGCTGCTACTCACCAAGTTCCTATGTACGATTCACTTGCTTCTGCATGTAAATCATTTATTTCTATAAAAGGTGCTGCACATTGCGAATTTGCCAACTATAATTTCAACTGTGCATTTGGTCAATCAACTTGTTCACCTTCGCCTACCATTACAAGAACTCAACAGCAAGATGCAACATCAGATTTTTTAAAATTATGGTTGGACTATTATTTAAAAGATAATTGTAGTGCTTGGACAAGCTTTAATGATTCTTTGTCTGTTTCTCCACGAATCAATTCTAATCAATCTTGCGCAATTAGTAATCCGGTAATTACACAATTGGGTAGTGTATTAACATCTACTTTGGCAACAACTTATCAATGGTATTTGAATGGAATAATTATTCCGGGTGCTACTTCACAAAATTATACAACAACAGGCATTGGAAATTATCATGTAGAAGTAACCTATTTTAATGCTTGCCCTTATCCTTCTAATACTATTAGTTTTGTTGCAACGGGAATGTCGGTGCATGATTTGCATTCTGAGTTCATCCTTTCTCCGAATCCTTCAACTGATTTTATTCAAGTAAATTTCATTGCTAAAAATTCTGAAGAAATTACTTTTCAAATAATGAACACGATTGGGCAATTGCTTCTTGAAACTAAAATGAATGTGAAAGAAGGAGATGTGTTGTTAGAAAAGTTTATGCTAAACGATTTTAAGTCGGGTTTGTATTTTATGAATGTGCAATCCGTTAGCTTTAAGCACACCGAGAAAATAATTAAAAAGTAGTTTTTTTGTTAGGACAGAATTGCTTGCAGTTTTCATTGGCTGCAGGTTTTTCTATTTCTCCAAGCGCCAATCAATCGGTAAAATCCCCTGATGCTCGAGTAATTTATTTGTCTTGGAAAAATGCTTGCAACCAAAAAATGCACCTCTTGCCAAAGGAGAAGGATGCGCAGCTGTTAATATGAAATGTTTGTCCTTGTCAATTAACTCCGCTTTTGTTTGAGCAAAATTGCCCCATAAAAGAAAAATAATTCCTTTTTTGTTATCTGAAACGGTTTTTATCACGCCATCAGTGAACTTTTCCCAACCTTTTTTTTGATGTGAGCCTGCATTGCCAGCTCTTACTGTTAAAACTGCATTTAGTAATAAAATTCCTTGGTCAGCCCAAGCCTCCAGGTTCCCATCTTGAGGAATAGGAATACCCAAGTCGGTTTGTATTTCTTTAAAGATATTAACTAATGAGGGTGGTTTTCGTAAACCGGGACTAACAGAAAAACATAAGCCGTTGGCTTGTCCTGGACCGTGATAAGGGTCTTGTCCTATAATTACAACCTTTACTTTGTTGAATGGTGTTCGGTTGAAGGCAGCAAAAATCTGATTGCCTGAAGGATATACGATATGTTTCTTTTTTTCGTTTACTAGAAAAGACTTGAGTTCAGTAAAGTAAGAAGCTTCAAATTGCTCGCTTAATACTTTTTTCCAGCTGTTATCAATTTCTACCTCTGCTTTAGCCATTTTTGCCTCTATTTGCTCTCAAAAGTAGTTTTAATCATAGGTATTTTAACATTTTGTGAAAAAAATTTGTGAAATGGTTTGTTTAAATCTATAATTATTATAATTTTGCACTTCATCATAGGTTTTAGAATTAATTATATAAGATTTCATATGAAAAAATTATTTGTAATTATCTTGTCAGTTATTTTTGTTGGTGCTACGCTGTCCTCATGCAGAAGCCACGAACGTTGTGCTGCCTATGGAAAGATCAATAAAATTGATTCCGGTAAAACCATTACCGATAAAACTGAAAAATCAATCTAATCCCTCTCTTATACAATGAAAAAACTTGCATTTACTCTCTTGGCTGTATTCGTTACAGGTTCTGTATTAACATCTTGCAAGTCTCACGGGAATTGTGCGGGCATGACTACCCAAAAGGTTGAGAAAGTGAAAGTTAGCGCTCTTCCTCGTTCTATTTAATTTTTATTTTATTAATGAATTGGTTACCACTCATCGCTGAACAGCAGTTGATTGAGGTTGACGCCTTGTCTCAAAATGTAGGTGTAAAAGCTGTGCTGATTTTGAAACACAGTACCCGCTGTTCTATCAGTTCTGTTGCTTTGAGCCGACTGGAGCGTTCGTGGAAATTATCAGAAAAAGAAGTTCCGACCTATATTCTTGATTTATTAAATTACAGAAGTATTTCTAGTGCCATTGAGCAACATTATGGAATTGCACATGAATCACCACAAATTTTGCTCATAAAAAATGGGAAGTGCATTTATACTGCTTCCCATTCCGATATTTTTGCTCCCGATATAGAAGCAGCTATTTAGCCCTTCCTTTTTTAAGAGAGGCTTGTGGCTGAGGTCAATAGTTAAAAAGCACCGTTTGTTTCAGCTCTGAACTTAAGCTTTTAGCTACAGGACAAGTATGTGCAGCATTTTCAAGAAGCGTTTTATCCTTTTCCGAATAGCTGTTTTTCGGCATGGTGAATTCTACAATTATTTCACCCACTCTGCGAGGATCAGCAATCATAATTTTGGTAATTTCAATGGATGTTCCATCAATGTTTAAGTTATGTCTGTCTGCTACAATTCCCATGATTGTAAGCATGCAGCAACCTAAAGAAGTAGCTAACAAATCTGTTGGAGAAAATGCTTCTCCTTTTCCATTGTTATCGGTGGGAGCATCCGTAATAATGCTGTTTCCCGATTGCAAATGTGTGGATTCTGTCCTCAAATTGCCTTTGTATACTATTTTAGAAGTTTTCATCGTTTTTAGGTATATTTGTTCTTCCGAACATCGGGACAATAAATTTGTTATACAAAGGTAATCGAATGCATAAGAATATATACCTTATACTATTAATTTCTCTTTTTTCTTTACCACTTATTGGTCAGGACTTAAAAGATTCTCAATCGCGTATAGATGCGGGTGAGGATTTGAAAGTGCTGTACCGCAACGAATCAAGTTTTGCATTGTTTGCCCATTCGGGTGGTGGAATCGGACTTGCTTACCGCAGGGGCTATCATGTTCATGGAACACGCAAAAGAATGCTGGAACTAGAAGCGCAAAATTTCAAGCATCAAAAAGAAATTAAAAGTGTAAATTCTTACTATGATAATTCAAAAGGTTTTGTCTACGGAAAATTAAATTCATTTTTATTGATTCGTCCGGGAATTGGTTTTCAAAATATTCTTTTCGAAAAACAAGAAAAGAAAAATGTAGAAATTCGTTTCTCTTATTTTGTTGGAGCAACGTTGGCATTTGCAAAACCAGTGTATTTAGAAATTATTGTTCCTACTTCTGACCCTGGAATCAATACTGTGTCACAAGAAAAATACGATCCCGACAAACATTTTCCTTCTGATATTTATGGTAAAGCACCTTTCTTCAGAGGGATGGATCAGTTAAGACTTATTCCAGGTGGTTACGGAAAAATTGCTTTGAGTTTTGAATACGGTAGACGTTACAATGTTATTAAAGCAATTGAAACGGGAGCTATACTTGATGTTTATCCTACCCATCTTCCAATGATGGCATTCGCTCCGAAACAAAAAGTCTTCGCAACATTATACTTGAAGATGGTTTGGGGTAAGAAATGGTTTTGATGCCCCACTCCTTTATCCTCTCTCCGAAGGGAAGAGGGTTGTACGTGAAAAAAAAATTAATATGTCTACAGAAAATACTAATATAACGATCAATACTCCAACTCCCGATTCTCAACTAACACCTCTCCCTTTTGAGGAGAGATTAAGAGAGGGGCCTCAACGCAAACCCGATTGGTTAAGAGTAAAATTACCAACGGGAAAAGAATATGCGCAAGTGCGCGAAATCGTTTCCAAACATAAATTACATACCATCTGCGAAAGTGGAAATTGTCCAAACATGGGAGAATGCTGGGGTGCAGGAACTGCTACCTTCATGATTCTTGGAAATATTTGTACTCGCTCTTGCGGATTTTGTAACGTGGCAACCGGCCGACCATTAGCTGTTGATTTACAAGAACCAGAACGTGTTGCTGAATCGGTTCGACTGATGAATGTAAAACATTGTGTGATTACTTCTGTTGATCGTGATGATTTAAAAGACGGTGGTTCTATCATTTGGGTTGAAACAATTAACGCAATTCGTAAAGCTAGTCCTCAAACCAAATTTGAAACTTTGATTCCCGATTTTCAAGGGAAGTGGGAAAATTTACAACGCATCATTGATGTGAAACCGGATATTGTTTCGCATAATTTAGAAACGGTACGCAGACTAACAAAACAAGTACGCATACAGGCAAAATACGATAGAAGTTTAGAAGTGTTGAAACGACTGAAAGATGCTGGAGTAAAAACAAAATGCGGAGTGATGTTAGGCTTGGGTGAAACAGAAACAGAAATTATTGAGACGATGGATGACTTGAGAGCAGTGGGCTGCGATGTTTTAACACTCGGACAATATTTACAACCAACTCCTAAGCATTTACCCGTTGTGGAATTTATTCGCCCCGAAGTTTTTGCAAAATACAAAGAGATTGGTTTATCAAAAGGTTTTCGTTTTGTAGAGAGTGGACCGCTGGTTCGTTCTTCTTATCATGCTGAAAAACATATCTTCTAGTCAACAAAAAAATTAAACGCACAGAGACATAGAAAAAGGAAGAGAAGTACTATTCGCTTATCAAATCTGCTTGCAGATTAAATATCCGTTTAAATTTTTTTACCACACCATCGGAAAAAATCATTTTTTATCATGACAATCTGCGTTCCTATTCCCAGATCTTTCTAACGTTAAATTTTCCACCATCGAACTGCTTTTCACTATATCTTTGTATAAACAAGAATAACAAATGAAAAAAATTAAAGTTGCAATAAATGGATTTGGTCGTATCGGGAGAGTTTCTTTACGCATTATGTTAACGCGTGATAACATAGAAGTTGTTGCTATTAACGACTTGACAGATAGTAAAACACTCGCTCATCTTTTAAAATATGATTCTGTTCATGGAAAAATTAATGCAGATATTGTTGCGGAAGAAAAAGCAATTATCATCAACGGAAAAAAAATTGCAGTGTATGCCGAAAAAGATCCTTCTAATTTACCTTGGAAAGAATTAGGAATAGATGTAGTAATTGAGTCAACTGGTTTTTTCTTGACCAAAGAAACTGCAGGAAAACACATAACTGCAGGAGCAAAAAAAGTAATTATATCCGCACCGCCCAATACAGACGATATCAAAACTGTTGTGCTAGGAATAAATGATGAAATTTTAAAAAGTGACGATATAATTATTTCAAACGCATCATGTACAACCAATTGTGCAGCACCAATGATTCAAGTATTGGATGCCAACTGGGGATTGGAAGATGGATACATCACAACCGTTCACTCCTACACTGGCGACCAACGTTTGCACGATGCACCTCACAAAGATTTGAGAAGAGCAAGAGCCGCAGCGCTTTCAATTGTTCCTACTTCTACAGGAGCAGCAAAAGCGATTACAAAAATTTTCCCTCATTTAGATGGTAAATTGGGAGGTTGCGGAATGCGTGTTCCTGTTCCTGATGGTTCGCTTACCGATATTACATGCGTACTCACAAAACCTGTTACACCTGCCGAAATAAATGCAGCATTTAAAAAAGCTAGTGAAACCTATTTAAAAGGTATTTTAGAATACACCGAAGAGCCGATTGTTTCAATTGATATTGTTGGAAATCCACATTCCTGTATTTACGATGCTGAATTCACTTCCGTAATTGGAAACATGGTAAAAGTAATTGGCTGGTACGATAATGAATATGGTTATTCTAGCAGGTTGACTGATTTGGTTGGGAAGATTGGGTAGGATTTATTAAATTCAATAATTATACAAAAAAAAGTTACCAAATTGGTAACTTTTTTTGTATAATTGCAGTATAAATTATAACTCTTTGCATGAATATTCATAATAAAGGCAGTTTAGTAGACTATTATACAAAGCATCCAAAGTGTAAAAAAGCATTAGAAAAGTGGTATCACGATATTTTAGAAAAGAACTGGAAAAAGCCAAACGATGTAATTAAGGATTATACTAAAGCTAGAACAATAAAAAATGACAGGGCGATTTTTGAAATAAAGGGTAGCGATTACAGATTAATAGTAGAGTTTAATTATCAAAAGTGTTGGGCTTTTATAAAATTTATTGGGACTCATTCTGAGTATGACAAAGTGAATGCAGAAACAGTAGACGTTTATAAGCGAAAAAATAAATAGAAATTGTAAATTTATAAGATTATGGAACTTAAAATTATTAAAACAAAAAAAGATTACCACGCAGCTCTAGAAAGATTTGAAGAAATATTTTCTTCAAAAAGTGGTACAAAAGAAAGTAATGAAGCAGATGTTCTGTCTTTGTTAATTCAAGATTATGAAAACAAACATTACTATATTCAGGCGCCAAATCCATTAGAAGCTATAAAATATAGAATGGAACAGCAAGGGCTAACGAATAAAGATTTAGCAAAAATACTTGGTTATAAGAGCAGAGTAAGTGCTATTTTTCATAATACAAGAAAACTGAACCTAAGTATGATTCGTAAGCTAAATGAACAATTACATATTCCTTTGGAGACTTTGGTGAAAAAATATTAAATA
>CAYWAV010000072.1:0-19048 GCA_964456225.1 uncultured Chitinophaga sp.
TGTTGGTATATATATTCCGTTTAATTGTCCTGCATGTAGTTGCTTAGCTAAGTTTAATTATCGGAAAGTGTCCAAATATTTTTAACTATGAAAGTTCAAATTGGTTTGAAGACGTGCACTACTTGGTGTAGTTTTTCGTGTAATGAGTAAATTATTTTTGTAAATTGAGGGCTCAAATTAATCGCTCCGTAATGATAAATCATGGTGGTGCAAAGATTATAATTAATTTACTATATACAAATGGATAAAAAATATTGGGATAAAATTTACGAAACCTACAATGTAGAAATATTTGATGTGTTGAAGAGTGACAGAAATGATGTAATCAAATCAGCTATTGAGAAACTAGCATCTAAAAAGAAAGTAGTTGGCGACATTGGCTGTGGCATTGGGAAGTGGCTTCCTCTGCTTTCTTCTAATTTTAAAAAGGTGTATGCCATCGATTACATGGAGCCGGGATTAAAGTTTATTGAAAAAAACTTCAAGAGTCTTAAAAATGTTGAATGTTTGTTGGCTGATATGACAATTGAAAAACACAAACCAGGCAAATATGATGTGATTCTTTGTGTGAATGCATTGATGATGGAACAGTCGAATAAACGAACAAATTTTTTCTACAATTTGTATGCAAGTCTAAATAAAAACGGGTCTTTAATTTTGGTGATTCCTTCTTTGGAATCAATTTTATTTAGTGAATTTATATGCGATAAAGTAAATCAAAAAAAGAAGAATACTTCTAAGAAAGTTATAGGTACAATTAGCATAAGTGAAAATAGCCATTTAAAAAATGGAATTGTATCTTTGGATAATGTACCTCATAAACATTTTTTAAAAGAAGAATTAATTTCAATACTTAGTGATTTAGGTTTAGAAGTGGAAAAGGTGGAGAAAGTTCAATATTCTTGGGACACAGAACTTGATAGTCCGCCCAAATGGTTGAAAGCACCATATCCTTGGGACTGGATGGTGCATGCTAAAAAATCAAAATAGATGAACAATGGTGTATCGGAAAACTAATTGGTAGAAAATGGGTTGACATTAACATTGAATGTCAGAAAAATAAAAGCGTCACACAAATTGCGTGACGCTTTTAAAAAGGGGATGCTGTTAAAACTATTTTTTCTTCATCAATTCTATTACTGCATTGTTTACATTTACGAAACCACCAGAAATACATAGTTCAGAAACTTTTCTTTTTACCGGTTTCATTTTCTTTCTCAAGCCTTTTGGTTTTTTCAATCCCGGTACATTTACTTTCCCGCTATAGGGAACAACAGTTTTCATCATTACTGCTTTTACTTCTTCGGCTTTTAGTTCAGGGAAATAACTTCTTAGAATAGCGGCTACACCTGCAGTGCTGGGCGATGCCATACTTGTTCCGGATAAACTTTCGTATTTGCTTCCTGGCACTGTTGCATACACATCAACTCCTGGTGCAAATAAATCTACTTTAGTTTGTCCATAATTTGAAAAGCTTCCAATAATTGTTTCTCCTTTTTTATATGCACTTGCTCCAACTTGAATCCAGTTACTTGCAATTCCTCCTTCTAAAAATTCGCGGCTCGGGAATGACAACTCTACATCATTGTCTTTAGATTCATTTCCTGCGGCATGGATTAACAATACATCTTTTGACTGTGCATATTTTACAGCGGCATCCACCAATTTTTTATCGGGAGAATAGTATTTTCCAAAACTCATATTGATAACAGTTGCACCATTATCAACTGCATAATAAATGGCATTGGCGACATCTTTATCACGCTCGTCACCATTTGGAACAGCTCGCAAAATCATAATTTTTACATTGTTTGCAATTCCTTCCATACCTATTTTGTTTCCACGACTTGCAGCAATAATTCCCGCAACGTGAGTTCCATGTCTAGCATCCGGTCCTTGCACATGATTATTTCCATAATATTTTTCAGAAGAATTATTTACATCATCTCCAACCATAAAAGTTCTTAACGAATCGGAATCCAATTTGCTATATTTTACCATTGGTTCAAAGTGATCAATTCCATCTTTTACTTGAGCTTCAATTTCTTCAGGTTTAACTAAGCCCAATGAAATAGCAGGAATGATGGCTTTGTTCAATTGCGTTTCCATTTCACCTTCTGGCTTATAATTTTTAAACGCCTCTTTATTTAAAACACCGTTATTTTGCGTTTTTACTTTTTGCAAATAGGCTTCAACAGCTTTGATGCTTTCTAATTGCTTTTCCTGATTTATTAGCTCGTTGGTAAATTTTTCATTTAATTTTTTATATTCTTGGTATTCTTTAAGTTCATCTCCAGATAATTTAGATTCATCCGTAAGATTTTGATATTTCTTTTTTCCTTTTTGAACAATGCGTGCCAACTCGGTAGCTTCATAATTGATATCACCATTTTTCCCACCTAAGAAACTCCATCCATTTACATCATCAATGTATCCGTTTTTGTCATCATCAATTCCATTGTCAGGAATCTCGCCTTCATTTAACCAAATCACATCTTTTAAATCTTCGTGATTGGGATCTACACCGCTATCAATAACAGCAACGATTGTAGTTTTAATCATTTTTTTGGACGTGCTTGTGGCAAGGGTTTTATAAGCTTCTTCGGAGCCAACGCCATATACTTTATCTTTTTTAGGATCAAGTGTTGGCCAATTTTCCGGATTTTTTTTCTGTGCAAAAACAGAAGTAGTAAAAAGGAAGCTTATTAAAATGAGTATGGTCTTCATAATTTGAAATTAATTTAAAGCACTAAATTATAAATATTTCAGTAATCTTTACCGATTTATAAGGAGAAAGTCAAGGATATTGTATGAATGGTTAAGAGAGGGGATGAATGGAGCTTTGAGCTCAGAGAATGAAAAGTTGAAACATACCTACTGCAGGCGCGCAGATTTTTATTTGTTTAAAAGGTGTATAAATGGATTTATATATTTGGTAAACCCCAAATGGAAAATTATGGTTTACGCAGTAGAGAAGAATATTTCGAAGCCATTCCCCTCTCCTTTGGAGAGGGGTTAGAGGCGAGGTCGGTCTAACAGAACTCCTCAAATGCCATTTTTAAATTATCGGCAATCATTTGTGCGCTACGGCCTTCAATATGGTGGCGTTCTACAAAGTGTACCAATTTCCCATCTTTAAACAATGCAATAGCAGGTGATGATGGCGGATATGGCGCAAAATGTTTACGAGCTTCAGCAACTGCTTCGGTATCAAATCCTGCAAAAACAGTCGCAATCTTACTTGGACGTTTTGCTCCTGTTAAAGATAATTTAACACCTGGGCGAGCAGCGCCTGCTGCACAACCGCAAACAGAGTTAACAACTACCAAGGTTGTTCCCGGGCTATTAATAGCTGCATTTACAGCGTCTGGACTGGTTAAATCCTCAAAGCCAGCAGCAGTTAATTCTGCTTTCATTGGCGATACAATACTTTCTGGATACATGATATGTTTTTTAGTTAATTTATTTCGAATAATAGTTCAACAAATGTACAAAAAAGCCCAGTTAAAAGTGAATAAAAAAGCCCTTGTTTATATCGGTATTTTTTATATTTTAGCGTACCAATAATTTTAAAGAAACATTTGAAAACGTAACAAATGAAATGTGGTTTTGTTTATTATAAATCCATTTTGAATTAAAAAACATCAAAAAAATAAATAATGAAAAAAATACTTACCATTTTATTAGGATTGTCAGCAATGTTTGTATCAGAAAAAACACAAGCACAAGCACCGACAGTAAATTCAAGCAGTGTTATTACAGTAGGCTTAACCACTTCCAGTATTTCTATTAATTGGACTTCAGGAAATGGAAGCAAGCGTATTGTAACTTGTGCTTTGTCGTCAAGTTCAGTTGCCTTGCCTACTACGGGCTCAACATATACACAAAACTCAACGTTTGGTTCAGGAAGTAACTTAGGTAGTGGTAACTATTGTATATACAATGGTACATCTTCTGGTTGTAATGCATTTGGATTAGCAGCCAACACGTCTTATCGATTTAGAATTTATGAATACAATACTATTTTTCTTACTGAATATTATCTCACAAGTGGTTATCCTATTTATACAGAAATCACTTTGGACACAGAGCCCGTAACGGCAGCCAGTGCTCTTGCATTTTCGAATGTAACAGTAAGTGGAGCTAATTTAGCCTTTACTTCTGGTTCGGGAACATACGATTTGCTTGCTATCAGATCTGCAACTTCTTATACCAATGTGCCTGTAGATGCTACAGATTATACTTCTAGTACAACTTATGGATCGGGTAGTTCTATTACAGGAACAATTCCTTATTCTTATGTTTTATCAGACGCAACATCAACATCGATTAACGCAACTTCTTTGGCTGCCGGAACCACATATACTGCTGCAGTATTTCCATACAATGGTATCAGCGGGACAAATAATTACAAAACCACTTCTTATCCTACAACCACTTTTACTACTCTCGCAGCGGAACCGACTAGCTATTCTTATCCACTGGCTTTTAGTAATCAAACCAGCACATCTATGACCGTTAGCTGGACTCCTCCAACAAGTGGCACGTATAGAATCGTAACATGTAAACCTGGAACAGTAAACGCTGATTTACCAGTGGATGCAACGTATTATATTCCTGGGGCGGTTTATGCTACTGGAGCTCAGATTGGTGGTGCATCGGGAGCATATTGTATTTATAATGGAACAGGAAATTTTGTAAATGTGACTGGACTTACTTCCGGAACAATTTATTGCTTTTCGGTTTTCGAATACAATGTGGCGAATAATCTTTACAACAATACTTACAATTATTACACATCAGGATATTTAACTGGAGTGCAGGGAACGCCTGCAATAGAGCCTAGTGTATCTGCAACATCGCTTGCATTTAGCAGTATCACTTCTAATTCTTTTAGAGCAACTTGGGCTAATGGAAATGGAAACAGAAGAGTTGTTGGTGTGGCTGCAGGACGTAAACAAACTGCGCTTTCATTTGATGGAACCAATGATTATGTGGAGATTCCTTACAACAGTGCTTTGCAGCCAACAAGTACACTTACAGTTGAGTGTTGGGCATACCGCAGCAATTGGGCTTCTTCAATTTCAGGAAATCAAAACTTGATCGGAAATTCAGAAACAGGTGGATATAGTATTGATCTTGCCGGAACAACAGTTGTCGGATCTGTAAGAAGAAATGGTGCTTTTGGGACGCCTACATCCGATATTAGTACGCTTATATCTGGATGGCATCATTTTGCATTAACATATGATGGCCAGGTTGCCAGAATATATGTTGACGGAACGGAGCGCGCATCTAATAGTGCAGGTTCTTATTATTCTATTCAATACACTTATGCCAATTCTGTTATTATTGGGGCGGATGTAGGAACAACAACAACACCAACCGGAGAATATTTTAACGGAAAAATTGATGAGGCTCGTATTTGGAATCTTTGTAATACAGCATCAACCATTGTAAGCTATATGAACAAAACGGTGGTTGGTAATGAGTCGGGACTAGCAGGATATTGGAAAATGAATGAAGGATTTGCTAGTTCTACAGTCATTGCAAATTCTTCGTTTACTACTTTAACAAATGGAACATTGGTAAATTTTGCATCTACAGTTGCTGCAACTAATTTTACTGCAACCAGCGGATGGGTGAATTCAGGAGCAAAAGTGAATGTGCCATTGGATTATGTTTATTATGCTGATAACTCCGCTTTTATGTCCGTTGCGGGATCAGGCTACTACTATGGAAATTTATATTTTACTGTTTACAAAGGACCAGACAGTACAACTATTAATGTTACCAATCTTTCACCGGCTACTTTTTATACGATGGGTGTGTTTGATTACAACGGAGTGACTGGAGATAATAATTATTTAACAGAAAGTTATGCCGTGGGCGAAGTGCAAACACTTTCTGGTATAGTTCCAACTGTTACAAGTTTTACACCTGCATTTGGTTATGTAGGTTCTGTAGTTACAATTAATGGTACAGGTTTTAATACTACTCCGGCAAATAACACCGTTTATTTTGGAGCGGCTAAAGCTATCGTACTTGCTGTAACTGGAGGAGGTACAGTTATGACGGTGAAAGTCCCTGCAGGTTCTACTTACGAACGCATTTCCGTTACAAAAAATACACTTACAGCATATTCTACAAAAGCTTTTAATGTTACTTCTCCTTGTGGTAGTACTGTATTTTCTGCAGCAACATTTAGTGCCGGAGTAAATGCAACATCCTATTACCCAAATGAAATTCGTCTAGCGGATATGGATCAAGATGGATTGTCGGATCTAGTTGGATTGTACACTTCGTATGCTAGTATTACTCGTAACACTTCAGCTTCCGGAATAGTAAATCTTAGTAGTATTTATTATGTTTATAACCCGACTATTTATGCTGGTGATTTAGAAGTAGCAGATTTTGATGGCGATGGAAAAAAAGATCTTCTGTTTTCAAATTCATCTGGTACAGATGCATCATTTCTTATTACTCGCAATACCAGTTCAGCTGGTAGTATAACAATGGCTGCAAATGATGGATTTGCCGGAGCTCCAGGATATGATGTGTCAGATCTTACGGTTGCCGATTTGGATAAAGATGGTAAACCAGATGTTATACTTAGTTATACCAACAATATATTATCCTTTTTTAGAAACACCAGTTCAATAGGTAGCATTTCATTTGCTCCTCGTACAGACATTGCTGTGTCGGGTTCCTCTGTAATAAATGCAATAACTACAGGTGATATTGATGGAGATGGAAAACTAGATGTGGCAATAGCAGGAGGTTCAAGTTCAATGATTCATTATTTGAGAAATACAAGTGTAGCAGGTTCTATAACATTTGCAGCATTTACCACAACAACTCTTTCTGGAACGATTACGGGTATAACTATTGGAGATATTGATACAGATGGTAAACCTGAAATTTTATATGGGGCTAGTACTAGCACAGTAGGAATTCTAAAAAACAATTCTACTTCTGGTACAATCACGATTTCCGCTTCTCCTACTGTTTTAACTACACTTGCTAATACTCCAAGTGATATTAAATTAGGCGATATTGATGGAGATGGAAAAGCAGATGTGTCAGTTGGATATAATGCAGGATCACAAGTTTCTATTTTCAAAAATGTGAGTGTAGGAGCTGTCGTAACTGTAAATACAAAATTTGATTTTAATCTTTCATCAGGCGCAGGATCCTATTCACTAGGATTGTGTGATATGAATAATGATTCAAAAACAGATTTATTGTCAACTACCAACTCAAGCAATTGTACTTATTTTCAAAACAATATAAATCCTCTTGCTGCAGAACCAACGGTGCAGGCAAGCGGACTCACATTTGCGGGTGTAACTACAACACAAATTACTTGTAATTTTACACCAGGTAATGGTGCAAATAAAGTTGTGTTTGTTCGTGCAGTAGCATCTCCTGTGTCTGGTCCTCCAACTGATGGAGTGGGTTATGTTCCAAACACAACATTTGGTAGCGGCACCGATTTGGGTGGAGGAAATTATTGTGTGATGGATGGAAATGCCAGTGGTGTTACTGTGAGTGGTTTGCTTTCAAATACATCTTATGTGTTTAGTGTTTATGAATACAATGGCGTATTAAATTGTCAATACAATTACATGCCAAACACTACAGGCAATAGTGCTAGTCAAGCAACAAATAATAATCCACCTACATTAACAGCCATTGCAAATCCAACTTCTATTTGTCAAAGTTCTGGTTTGCAAACGGTCAACATGTCGGGTATTGCAACTGGCTCCGGAAGTGAGATCCAAACATTAACTATTACTGCAACATCAAGTAATACAGGATTAATTCCGCATCCCACAGTAACCTATACGAGTCCAAATCCAACAGGGACATTAACATATACTCCTGTTGCTGGAATTGCTGGTACAGCAATTATAACTGTAACTGTAAATGATGGAGCAAGTAATAACAATATAATTGTTAGAACATTTACTGTAACAATTGATCATACGCCAACAGTTTCTCTTGCTGGACCTAATCAGGTAGTGTGTCCATCAGTAGCAACGCTTGCAGGTAATACTCCAACTTTTGGAACTGGTTTGTGGACAATCTTTGCAACTACAAGTGGCGCAATTACAATTACTTCTCCAACCAATCCAACGACTACAGTAACTGGTTTTGCAATTGGAGATTCTGCAACTTTTAGATGGACAATTAGCAATGGTGCATGTGCAAGTTCAGGAAATAATGCAAGAGTAAAAAGAAATAACTGTCCTACAACAGCTGATTTTACAGCTAGTTCAACAACTCAGTGTTTAAGTGGAACGCCTATTATTACTTATACAGATGCATCCGTTGCATCAGGTGCAACTATTACTAGCTGGAGTTGGAATTTTGGTGCAGGTGCTTTCCCACCTACTGCTACAGGAGTTGGACCACATACAGTTTCTTATTCAACATCGGGTTTAAAAACTGTTTCGCTTCAAGTAACCGATAATTTGGCTGCTTCTGATATTGAAATTAAAGCTGGATTCGTAAATATTAATGATGTGCCAAATCCTTCTGGAAACGTTTCTGGTTCTGCAATCGTTTGTCAAGGACAATTAGGTGTAGCTTATTCTGTTCCTGTAATTACTGGTGCTACAGGTTATATTTGGAGTTTGCCTTCAGGTGCTACTTTGATTTCGGGAGTTAATACAAATAGTATTACTATTGATTACGGAACGGGAGCTATTTCAGGAAATATAACAGCTACCGGAACCAACAGTTGTGGTTCCGGATTATCATCTGCTAATTTCCCAGTAACAATTAATCCATTGCCTTTTGCTTCTGGAGGAATTACTGGATTAACAAGTGTGTGTGACGGAGCAACAGGTGTTACTTATAGTGTTGCTGCTATAACCAATGCTACTTCTTATAATTGGACAATTCCTGGTGGTGTAATTATCATGTCGGGAGCCACAACAAATTCCATCACCGTTAATTTTGTTGGTGGTTCTGCAGGCGGAACTATTTCTGTTTATGGTGTAAATAGTTGTGGTAATGGAGTTTCTGCTTCAACTAGTGTTGTTGTTAACCCATATCCTGGTGCTGCCGATATCATTATTGGACAAGTTGCAATTACTGCTTGTCCATCTACTACAGGAGTTACGTATTCAATTCCTTTAGTAAGCAATGCAACTTCTTATAATTGGACAGTTCCTTCTGGAGCAACCATTGTTGCAGGTGCAGGAACAAATAGTATAACGGTGGATTATTCTGCTATTGCCGTTTCTGGTAGCATAACAGTAACACCAGTTAACAGTTGTGGAAATGGATTAACTTCTACACTTATAATTACGGTGAATACATTGCCGGATATTGCAGGAAGTGTAATTGGTAACGACACTATAACTGTTTGTCCCGTTTCTAATTCTATTATTTATTCTGTACCATCCATTTTTAATGCTGATTATTATGTTTGGTCGGTACCAGTAGGAGCAACTATTGTAAGTGGTGACAGTACAAATACAATTACAGTAAACTATAGCAGCATCGCTGTTTCTGGTTCAATTACCGTGTATGGCGAAAATGCTTGTGGTGTTGGAAGTACATCAACATTCGAAGTATTTATAACATCTGTTCCAGTTCAGGAAGTGTGCATGGTTTCAGTTGATCCAAGTTCAACCTATAACGTTGTTACATGGGAAAAACCAATTGCTGCGGATATTGATAGCTTCAGAATTTATCGCGAAGTGTTGAGCTCTTTTGTAAATATTGGTGCAGTTGCTTACGATTCCTTGAGTGAATATATTGATAGCACTTATTTACCAGCCGCTGATCCGAATACAACTAATTTCAGATATAAAATTTCTGTTATTGATACGTGTGGAAACGAAAGCGCTTTGAGCAATCACCACCGTACTGTTTTCTTGCAAGCAAATCAAGGTGTTGGTGGAGTTGTGAACTTAAATTGGGTTCCTTATGAAGGAGCAACAGTTGACTTTTATCGTATCATGAGAGATACATTAGGTATTGGTGTGTATGTTGCCATCGATTCTGTGCCGGGTTCCAATACAGTTTATACCGACAATGCACCTCCTGTGTCTATGGCATTTGTCGACTATTTATTGGAATCAAATTGGTCAATCGTTTGTACTCCAACACGTGCATCTATCAATACAACACGTTCGAATATCAGAAGAGCCGGATTGATTTCTTCTGGCATTGCTGACCAAGAAATATTAAATTCTAATATTAATGTTTATCCTAATCCGGCAATTGATATGATTACAATTGAATATCCTGCAGGATTTAAAAAGTATCAATTGCAATTGTTTGATGCCTTAGGACAAATGGTTTTGAATGAACAATTGGATAATGATTCTTCAAACAATGGAGTTTTGACTCATACTATTAATGTTGGTGAATTCACAAAAGGAATTTACATTGTGAATCTTCAAACTGAAAACAGCAGTTCATTTAAACGTGTTGTGATTCAATAATCAATTAATATTGTATTACCCTAAAATAGAGGCGAACTAAAATGGTTCGCCTCTATGTATTAAACGGAAATTAAAACTATACTATTTTTTTAATCAATTTAATTCTAAGAATTTCATGCAAACAAAATCATTTTTGAATTTAATAGCAGCAACATTTTTTGCTACTTCAATGGTTGCTCAAACAAAATTAATTGAGAAGGTAACTCGCAAGGGTTCGGAGTTGGTTATATCCTACGAAAAATACAAACTAGCAAATGGCCTAACTATATTGGTACATGAAGATCATTCCGATCCCATTGTTTATGTTGATGTTACTTATCACGTTGGTTCTGCTCGTGAACAAGATGGTCGTTCGGGCTTTGCACATTTTTTTGAACACATGATGTTTCAAGGCTCTGAACATGTTGGTGATGAACAACATTTTAAAATCGTAAGTGAAGCTGGTGGAACATTAAATGGAACTACCAATTTAGATAGAACAAATTATTTTGAAGTAATGCCTTCCAATCAGTTGGAAGTTGCTTTGTGGTTAGAGTCCGATAGAATGGGTTTTTTGCTAGACTCTGTTACTCAGAAAAAATTTGAAGTACAACGCGCTACAGTAAAAAATGAACGTGGGCAAAATTATGATAATCGTCCCTATGGTTTGGCAGGCGAAAAATCTTCTGCCGCTTTGTATCCCACAAGCCATCCGTATTCATGGTTAACCATTGGGTATATCGAGGACTTAAACCGTGTTGATGTAAATGACTTGAAAAAATTCTTTATGCGCTGGTATGGTCCAAACAATGCTACACTAACAGTTTCTGGAGATGTAACTCCTGATCAAGTTGTGAAATTGGCAGAAAAATATTTCGGTCCAATTGTTCCGGGCCCGGAAGTAAAAGCACAAATTTTTCCGGCAGTTGTTTTAGAAAAAGACAGATATGTTTCTTATGAAGACAATATCCGCGCACCGATGTTGGATTTTTCTTTTCCAACTGTTCCTGCTCGTTCCCCTGATGAAGCACCATTGGATGTTTTGGCAGATGTTTTAGCAGGAGGGAAGTCTTCTGTTTTTTATCAGAATTTTGTAAAATCTCAAATGGCATTATCTGCAAACGCAGGTCATCCTACTGCAGAATTAGCAGGAACGTTTGATATTACGATTCGTACTTTTCCTGACAAGTCCTTGGCACAAATGGATTCCTTGGTTCGCTACTCTTTATTAGAATTTGAAAAACGTGGTGTTACCGATGAAGACATACAAAAATTCAAAGCAGGTTTTGAAACACAAATGATTAATTCATTATCAAGTGTTCAAGGTAAAGGCGGAATGTTGGCTTCTAATGAAACGTATACCGGCAATCCAAATTACATTACAAAAGAGATTGAACGTTACAATAAAGTAACAAAAGAAGATGTAATGCGTGTTTATAATAAATACATCAAAAATAAATTTGCAGTAATTTTAAGTGTTTGTCCGAAAGGAAAATCAAATCTTGCTGCTAAGCCAGATAACTATGTGCCCGCAAAACGTAATGTGGATGCACCTGAAGCCGCTGAGTACAAGAGCTTAGTTTACACGAAAGCAAAAGATAATTTTGATAGAAGTAAAAAGCCAACACCGGGCGTAAATCCTGTTGTGAAAGTTCCAGAATATTGGAAGCAAAATTTTGACAATGGAATAAAAATTATCGGAGCAAAAAGTGATGAAGTTCCAAGCACAACTTTTCAACTTAGTATTGAAGCCGGACATCGTTATGAGAAAAAAGAACAATCCGGAATTTCGCAGTTGCTTACAAGTGTGATGAACGAATCTACAATGAAACACAGTGCCGAAGAAATTGGTGAAATGTTAGAAAAGTTGGGTAGTAGTGTGAGTATTGGAAGTAACGGACAGGATTTGGTTTTATATGTTTCATCTTTAACAAAAAATATTGATGCTACGTTGGCAATAGCTGAAGAAATGTTGTTTCAACCAAAATTTGACAAAGAAGAATTTGAGTTGATTAAAAAACAACGCTTGGAAGCCATTGCGAATCAAGTAACGCAAGCAACAACAGTAGCAAACAATGTGTATGCAAAATTGTTGTATGGGAAAGAGCACGTGATGGGAATTCCTGCAATGGGAACAAAAGAAACGGTGACCGCTATCACATTGGAAGATGTAAAAAAATATTATGCTGATAATATTTCTCCAAGTATTTCTTCACTTGTAATTGTTGGAGATGTTTCACAAGAAGCAATTTTACCAAAAATAAATTTCTTAAAAAATTGGAAAGGACCAAAAGTAGTGCATGTAACTGAGACACCTGTTCCATCTGCTGATAAAACTAAAATTTATTTTGTAAATAAAGACAAAGCACCACAATCAGAAATTCGAATTGGTTTTATGTCGATGGCATACGATGCAACAGGTGAGTTTTATAAATCAGGAATTATGAACTTCACCTTAGGTGGAGCATTTAATAGTCGTGTTAACTTGAATTTACGTGAAGCGCACGGTTTTACTTACGGAGCGCGTTCAGGGTTTTCTGGAAATCAATTTGCTGGCCCGTATACTGCCAGTGCAGGAGTGCGTGGAGATGCAACTGATAGTTCGGTGGTGGAGTTTATGAAGGAAATAAAATTATTTGCTGACAAAGGAGTTACTAGCGAAGAGTTGCTTTTTACGAAAAATTCGATGGGGCAAAATGAAGCATTAAAGTATGAAACAGCAGGACAGAAAGCAGGTTTTGTAAAACGTATTTTGGATTATAATTTAGAAAAAACATACACAACTAAGCAAAATGAAATTCTAAAAGCAATTACGAAGGAAGAGGTAAATGCTTTGGCAAAAAAACAATTGCAGTATGATAAAATGGCCATATTGGTTGTTGGTGATAAATCCAAAGTGCTTTTACCATTAACAAAGTTAGGTTACGAGGTGATTGAGCTGGATGCAGATGGGAATGAAATAAAAGGCCCGGACTTGAAAAAGGATGTATATAAATCTGGAGATAGACCATCAAATACAAATGGAAACGAAAACAATCCAAATGGTACAGTGAAACCTCCACCAAGAAATGCGGAGAATCCGAGATAGAGTACAACAATGATTTGTAAAGCCTTCTTATTCGGCTACCTCTCTGCTGGCAGGCATGGCGTTCATATTATTAGCAATGACGCCAAAAACAAACATCGCCTTTACCTCTTTCTTAGAAAAAAAGATTTTAATAGAGCAGTGCTTTCATCAGCCAGAAGGCCAGAAAGTATTTCTGTTTTAGGATGGAGTAAAGAATTGGTGATAAGATTAAAGCCCCGTTTTGTATCCGCAGCTCCATAAACAATTTTACCAAATTGAGCCCAAGAAATGGCTCCAGCGCACATTACACAAGGTTCCAATGTAACATACAAAGTACATTCATTTAAATATTTTCCGTTTAAAAAATTGGCTGCCGAAGTAATAGCCTGCATCTCTGCATGTGCTGTAACATCATTCAAGCGTTCGGTTAAATTGTGGGCTCGAGCAATTATTTTATTCTGACAAACGACTATCGCGCCAACAGGCACTTCGTCAGCATCATATGCTTTTTGGGCCTCTTTTAAAGCCTCTCTCATAAACGATTCGTCACTAAAAACAGTTAATTCCATAGCGGTATATTGTTTAGTAAAAGTAACATTAATTTCAAAAAGTTCCTTGATTTTGTCCAAGAAACAAAGGTTAATTTAAGGGTATTTGTCAATTAATATTTTAAATTTGTATAGCCTAAAATTTATTAGGGAATAAAATTTAAATGATACATACTGCGCTTAAATATTTTCTATCTGTTATTGTTTTTTTGTGCTTCTCTCTAAGCACATTAAAGGCACAGCAGTATAATTTTAAAAATTTCACTCCAAAAAATGGATTGGCAAGTTCTATTGTCAACAGTATCTTTCAAGACAGTAAAGGTTATGTTTGGTTTGGAACACAAGGTGGAGGTGTGAGTAGATTCAACGGCAAAGTGTTTAAAAATTTCAATAAAGAATCTGGACTTATTGATAATGATGTTACCTACATTACAGAAGATAAACTCGGGAATATTTGGATAGCTACTTCTGGAGGTGTTTCAAAATTTGATGGCGTTACTTTTACCAATTTTACTCAAAAGGATGGATTAGCAAATGGAGTGGTGTATTGTATTTATGTAGATGAAAAAAATATTATTTGGTTTGCTGTTCAGGATGGTGGAGTAAATATTTATGATGCTAATCAGCCGGATGTGCAGGGCAAAAAGTTCAAGCAATTATTAGTGAAAGATGGTTTGCCTTCAAATAATGTTTTTACAATTACTCAAGATAAAAATAAAAATTATTGGTTTGGCTTGTCCAATGGAATTGCAAAATACGATGGAGATAGAATCACTAGTTATGACAAACATCCTTCTGTAAACAACAAAACCTATTTTTCTTCCTATTTAGATTCGAAAGGAAATGTTTGGTTTGGCGGTATTCAAGAGAGTGGAGTCATCAAATACAATGGAACAGATTTTGAATCCTTTGTGCTTCCTAAAACGGTAGAAAATGATTTTATTGGAAGTATTACAGAAGACAATAAAAATAATATGTGGTTTGCAACAGATCACGGAGCATTAAAATATGATGGGAAACAATTTTTATTGTTCACAGAAAAAGAAGGTTTAGCATCCAACTATGTGCTTTCACTTTGCCACGATTACGAAAACAATATTTGGATTGGAACACAAGATGGAGGAGTGAATCTTTTTAATAACGAATCGTTTGTAAACTATACTGAAAAAGATGGACTCCTAAATAAAAATGTGGTTTCTATCATTCAAGAAACAGAGCATACTTACATTTTGGGAACATCAGGATTAGGTCTGAATATTTTAAATGTTCAAACCAATACCTTTTCTCCTTTAACAGATTCAAAAGAAGTTCAGAATTGTAACGTTAGAAGTACAATGATGGATAAAAACAAACAGCTTTGGGTTGGAACTCAGGGAGGTGTTTTTGTTTTGAAAAAAGAAGGACCCTTGTATAAGGTGAAGCAGAATTTTGAAAAAATAAACAATACCATATTTTATAATGTTATTGCTGTAGTAGAAGATAAAAACAATTCAGTTTGGTTAGGTTCTTATGGCAATGGAATTGCAAAAATCAGCGGAGATAAAAGCGAATTGTTCAATGAAGAAAATGGTTTTGTTTCAAATAATATTCTTACCATTTTTGAAGATAGCAAATCCATTATTTGGATTGGAACTAAAGATAAAGGGCTTGTAAAATACGATGGACAAAATTTTACTCAGTACACATTAAAGGATGGTTTGACAGATAAAGGAATCTGGAGCATTACAGAAGATAAGAATGGTGTTCTTTATCTAGGAACAAATGAAAGTGGTGTTTTTGTTTATGATAGAAAAAAATTTAAATCCGTAAATGTTTCCAATGGATTGTGCTCCAATTATGTTTCAGGTATTGTATATGATCATATGGATGATTGTATTTGGATAGGGACAGAAAAAGGAATTAATAAAATTAAATTCAAGAAAAATTTTGAAATCGAATCTGTTCGTTATTATGGTGAGCAAGAAGGTTATCAAGGGATAGCAACCAACACAAATTCTGTAATTTTGGATACGAAAGGAATTATGTGGTTTGGTGGTACTAATGGATTAAGTAGATACAATCGTGTTTATGATTTCCCTAATACAACACCTCCTAAAATTCATATAAATGGTTTGAAATTGGCCTATCAAATTGTAGACTGGAAAAATTATGCTGATTCGGTAGATGTTTCTAATGGATTGCCGGTTAATTTATCATTGTCACATAAAAATAATAATCTCTCGTTCACCTTTCAAGCATTTACAACGGATAATGTAAGGTATACATTTATTTTGGAAGGACAGGATGAACAATGGTCGCCATTATCAACTAATGCAGAAGCCGTTTTTACAAACATTAATCCTGGTAAGACTTATACATTTAAAGTTAAAGCAATTAATAGCAACGGAATTTGGAGCGATAAAGTTTTGGCATTTACTTTTACTATTAACCCACCTTGGTGGCAAACATGGTGGTTTTATACACTTGCTGTTTTATTAATTGGAGCAGGTGTTTTTGGTTTTGTAAACTATAGAACAGCACAACTCGCTAAAGAGAAAAAAATATTAGAAGAAAAAGTAACTGAGCGTACGGTTGAATTGAAGGCTGCGAATGATAAATTATCTATTGCTTTTCAAGATATTAAAGACAGTATCAATTATGCGAAAAAAATTCAGGATGCCATTTTGCCTTTAGATGAAGAAATTAAAAAGGCTTTACCACAATCTTTTGTTTTGTTTAAACCACGAGACGTTGTAAGTGGAGATTTTTATTGGTTTAACAGAAAAGACAACTACGTTTATATTGCTGCGGTAGATTGTACAGGACATGGCGTTCCTGGCGCTTTTATGAGTATGATTGGCAGCTCTTTGTTAAACGAGATTGTCAGCAAAAAAGGAAATCACGATGCAGCAAGTGTTTTAAAAAAATTACATAACGGAGTGCGAAAATCTTTAAAACAAGATAGAGATAGTTATGAATCAAAAGACGGAATGGATTTGGCTTTAACGGTAATTGATTTGAATACAAATACACTTCAGTATTCGGGAGCAAAAAGATCTTTGTTTTGTTTTTTAGAAAATGAATTTACAGAAGTGAAAGCCGACAAACAATCCATTGGCGGATTGGAAATGCAAGACGATTATATTTTTAAAAACCACAATTTTGAACTAAAAAAAGGAGATACATTCTATTTATTTACAGATGGATATGTAGACCAATTTGGTGGAGAAAGGGGCAAGAAATATTCAACAAAGCGTTTAAAAGAACGATTAGAAGCTATTCAATCGTTACCGCTACATGAGCAAGGAAAAAGGCTGGAAGCGGACATCAGTCAATGGCAATCTGATTTAGAACAGGTTGATGATATACTTGTAATAGGGCTTCGATTTTAACCTTTCAACCTAGCCTAATTTTTAGTAATTTCGTTGAAGAATTGGAATAAATATCTGATTCAACAAATTTACAAATCAACAATTTTTTTATATGTTACGATCACACACTTGTGGAGAATTACGCATTTCAAATGCAGGGCAAACAGTTACATTGAGCGGATGGGTTCAAGGTGTTAGAGATAAAGGTTCATTGCTTTGGATAGATTTACGCGATAGATATGGAATCACTCAAATTACCATTGAAACAGATAAAGCTTCACCGGAGCTGGTGGCTGTGGCGCGTACCTTGGGTCGCGAATTTGTTATTTCAGTAATTGGTACTGTTGCGGAGCGCTATTCAAAATCCGATAAATTAGAAACAGGAGATGTTGAAATCACTCCAGAAAAAATTTCTGTATTAAACACAGCTATCACCCCTCCATTCACAATAGAAGATGAAACCGATGGCGGTGATGAGCTTAGGATGAAGTACCGTTATTTGGATTTGAGAAGAAATCCGGTACGTAAAAATTTAGAATTGCGTCACCGCATGGCGATTGAAACTCGAAATTTTTTAGATAAATTAAATTTTTTAGAAGTAGAAACACCTGTTTTAATTAAATCTACTCCTGAAGGTGCTAGAGATTTTGTTGTGCCATCACGAATGAATCCGGGTGAATTTTATGCACTGCCACAATCGCCACAAACATTCAAGCAATTATTGATGGTAGGTGGTTTCGATAGATATTACCAAATTGTAAAATGTTTCAGAGATGAAGATTTACGTGCTGATCGTCAGCCTGAGTTTACTCAGATAGATTGCGAAATGGCATTTGTGGAGCAAGAAGATATTTTGAATACGTTTGAAGGATTGATTCGCCATTTATTTAAAAATGTGAAAGGAATTGATATCCCTACACTTTCACGTATGACCTATGCCGATGCGATGAAATATTATGGAAATGATAAACCAGACATTCGCTTCGAAATGAAGTTTGTAAGCCTCACCCCAACCCTCTCCGAAGTAGAGGGAGTTGATTTAGTGCGTGGAAAGAATTTTCCAGTTTTTGATAATGCTGAGGTTGTTATTGGTATTTGTGCAAAAGGTGCTGCGGAATATACACGTAAACAAATGGATGAATTAACAGAATTTGTTAAACGTCCGCAAATAGGTGCTACCGGTTTAATATATGCTCGCTACAATGCTGATGGAACAATTAAATCTTCTGTAGATAAGTTTTATAACGAAGAAGAATTAAAAAAATGGGTTGTTGCATTTGATGCTAACCCAGGAGATTTAATAATGCTAATTGCAGGAGAAGAAAACAAAGCCCGCAAAGCATTGTCCGAATTGCGATTGGAAATGGGAACTCGTTTAGGCTTAAGAGATAAAAATATATTCGCTTGTCATTGGATTATTGATTTTCCTTTGTTGGAATTCAGCGAAGAAGTGGATTCAACGTCTATTGGTGAAAAAGGCGGTCGCTGGCATGCAAAACATCATCCATTTACTTCTCCTAAATTAGAAGATGTTTCTTTGTTGGAAACTGACCCAGGAGCCGTTCGTGCCAATGCTTACGATTTGGTAATCAATGGAGTTGAAATTGGTGGAGGTTCTATCCGTATTCACGATAAAAATTT
>CAYWAV010000073.1:0-18757 GCA_964456225.1 uncultured Chitinophaga sp.
TCAAGAAAAATGCAACAAGCAAAATGCTTACTCCTATAAATCCTATCCAGTCGTTATAGTTCATTGTGATATTAATTATTAATTAAAAATATTTTAAGCCATCAAGGCTCGAGGGTAATGTTTTAAGTAAAAATAATCAAATCCTTTTATCATTAACACACATCTTCTCCGCAACAGGGGGATCCCGTGTCGTGGCAAGGGATGACGATTGTGAAGAGGGAGATAGTAAAAGTTGAAGCAAGCTTCAGATAGAGCTATGAGAAACTATAAAAGCTTTAGCATCCTTATTTTTTCTATGATTCTATGTGTTAAAAAATGTGTTAGCCTAAAAATAAAACCCCTGTCCGTTATTAAACAGAACAGGGATTTTCCCTTCGACTAGGCTTAGGGCGACAATTTTGTTGTTACTTATCTAAATCTTCGAAATTTACATCCGAAAAACTAGTATCTGTTTTTGGAGTCTCCGCTTTGTGGTGCTCACTTGGAACATACTCTGGACGTGGTTCAATCTCTGGAGAAATTGATTTGATATGAGCAACAGCTTCATTCAAACCTTCTGCAAATTTTTCAAAATCTTCTTTGTATAAAAACAATTTATGCTTTTCATAAAAGAATTTACCATCATCACCAAAGCGTTTTTTGCTTTCTGTAATTGTCAAATAGTAATCATTTCCTTTTGTGCTCTTAACATCAAAGAAATATGTTCTTTTACCTGCTCTAACAGATTTCGAGAAAATTTCTTCTCTGTCCATTCCGTTTTTGTCAAATCCTTCTTCCATCTTTGCTAATGTGTATTTGTTCGTTTTTAAATTAGATTCTGACAAATGTTTACAAAAAAACTTGCTAAAACAAGGCTTGTTAATAACTTTTGATAGGTTGTTAGAACTGAAATTTGGGTTGTTAAAGATGCAATGGATGTAGGTTAGGTAACTTTCTCCTCTTCCAATAACTGCATCTTGTGCAAGTCGAAGTAAGCTCCTTGTTTTTCAATTAGTTGGTGATGGCTGCCCGACTCAATTACAAGTCCTTTGTCGATTACAATAATGTTGTCGGCATTTTTAACGGTGGAAATTCGGTGACTGATGATTAGACTGGTTTTGCCGGACATAATCTTTTTTAAATTGGTTAGGATTTCTTCCTCCGTCTCGGTATCAACAGCAGAAAGACAATCGTCAAAAATCATAATCTGTGGCTGTTTGATAATCGCTCTGGCAATGGAAATGCGTTGTTTTTGTCCGCCCGACAAAGTAATCCCTCTTTCTCCAACAATGGTTTCAAATTGATCTTTGAAACTCATAATGTTCGAGTAAATGGCTGCATCTTTTGCAGCTTTAATAATTGCATCTTCTTTTTGCATTTCTTCATCAATACTGAAAGCAATATTATGTGTAATGGTATCCGAAAACAAAATGACTTCTTGGGGTGCATAGCCAATCTGGCTTCTTAAAGCCGTAATCGGAATGTTTTTAATGTTTTTATTGTCCACCAATATTTCTCCTGAGTTTACATCATAAAGGCGACAAATAAGATTAGCGATGCTTGATTTTCCAGAACCAGTCCTTCCAATAATAGCCAAGGTTTTACCTTTCGGGATAGAAAAGGAAACATTGTTTAAGGCTTTTATTCCAGAATCGGGGTAAACAAAATTTACATTTTTGAATTCCACAGCTCCCTCAATAGCTTCTACAGCATTAGTTTGACTCACAATTTCGGGAACAGTATGTAAAAATTCATTGATCCTGGTTTGTGATGCTGCAGCTCTTTGAATTAAGGAGGTAACCCAACCCAACGAAGCAATTGGCCATGTTAATCGACTTACATAAACAATAAATTCAGCAATATTTCCATAGGTAATTTTGCCTTCAATAGCTTGCATTCCGCCTATATATATCGTAAATAATGTGCTCAAGCCAATCAATAAAATCATAAACGGTTGGAATAAGGACTCCACTTTTATCAATCCCATTGTTAAATTTTTGTAGGATTCGCTTTGTACTTCAAAATCTGAAATTGATTTTTTCTCACGTCCGTAAGCTTTTAGCACCCGTATCCCAGAAAATGCTTCCTGTGTATGAGTCGTAATTCCAGATAATTGCTCTTGTACTTTGGTGCTTTTTTTATTGATGGTATTGCTCACGTAATAAATAGAAATAGCCAGTAGTGGTAATGGAATCAACACAAACAATGTAAGTTTAATGTCTACACTTATCATTTCTGTAATGGTAAACATAAATAAAAATGAAGTGTTTAAAATGTACATAATGGCAGGACCGATATACATTCGAACCCTTCCAACATCTTCGCTGATGCGGTTCATCATGTCGCCCGTATTGTGCCTTTTATAAAATGCGGTATCCAGTTTTTGATAATGTGCATACATCTCATTTTTAAGGTCGTACTCAATTAATCTCGACATAACAATGATGGTTTGGCGCATCAAAAAGAGGAAAAGTCCGCTCAAAAGCGCATATCCCAGTGTATATAAACCATAAATAAGCAGTTGGTGGTAGCTCTCTTCGTTAGGAATACCCTCCGTTTTAACAATTTTAAGGTAATCAATCGTTAAACGGATGTAGGGAACGGCATTAACAGCAAAATAGTTGGAAATGCCTACAAATAGAACTCCTAACAGTAGTCTTAACCTGTATTTGTAGAGATATTTATTGATATGTTTTAATGAACCCAATTTTTTTCTTACTATCTTTAATAGGTTAATCCCAACTTATGCGATAGAAGGCAATGAAATTGCCGCGCTACTTGCATTAGTTGGGCTAATCCCGATTTAGAAAATCACCTTTTGGCTGCAGTTTATTGTGCCACGAAGGGTTGATTTTCTTACATCGATTATTCATTAGCTTTTTCTAATGAATAATTTGGGTTAAAAATACGCTTCAGTCTCTTTATTTTTGCCCACTCGGAAAATAAATATAATTTTGCGGTCAAATAAAATGTTGGCGGTATTTTTAGCGTTTCAAAAGTACTAAAAAAATCATCCCGAAAGCTATCGGGATATACTACAAATTGATAAACAAAAAAACGTACAATGGAAGTTCTAGATATAAAAAAATCACCTTTAGCCGAAAATCCGGTGATTGCACAAATGGGCTTGAACAATCATGAACAAGTGGTGTTTTGTAATGATAACGATACTGGATTAAAAGCAATTATTGCTATTCACAATACTATTTTAGGTCCAAGTTTAGGCGGTACACGCATGTGGATGTATAATAACGAAATGGAAGCATTAACAGATGTGTTGCGACTTTCCAGAGGCATGACTTATAAGTCGGCAGTAGCGGGATTAAATTTAGGTGGAGGGAAAGCTGTTATTATTGGCGATTCTAAAACTCAAAAAAATGAAGCTTTGATGCGTAGATTCGGAAAATTTGTAAATAGTTTATCCGGAAAATATATTACTGCTGAAGATGTTGGGGTGAATACCAAAGACATGGAATACATAAAAATGGAAACCGATTTTGTGAGTGGTTTGCCTGTAAACATGGGTGGAAGTGGAGATCCTTCTCCAGTTACTGCTTATGGTGTATATCTTTCTATGCAGGCTTCTGCAAAAGAAAAATGGGGAAATGATAGCTTGGCAGGAAAAAAAGTTGTGGTTCAGGGAATCGGAAATGTGGGAGAAAATCTTGTGAAGTATTTAGTAAAAGAAGGAGCTAAGGTTTCTATTTTTGATATCAATGCCGATCGTTTAAAAGCAATTGCAAAAGAAACAGGCGCTGAGGTGATAGCGGATGGAAATAAACTTTACGACATGGATATGGATATTTATGCTCCGTGTGCTTTGGGTGCAACAGTAAATACAGATACATTAAGCCGTTTAAAATGTTCAATCATTTGCGGAGCCGCAAATAATCAGTTAGCAGATGAGAATGTGCATGGCAAAATGGTTATCGAAAAAAATATTATTTATGCACCAGATTTTGTTGTGAATGCCGGTGGTATTATTAATGTGTTTTATGAGCTTGAAGGTTATAACCGTGAGAGAGCAATGGCACATGCTGAAAAAATTTACGATACAACCTTAAATATTTTTAAAGTATCTAAAGAACAAAATATCCCAACTTATATGGCTGCAAATCGTTTGGCAGAAAAAAGATTGGAAGATATTGGTAAGATCAAAGTGAAGTTTTAAGTTCATATTGTCACCCTAAGCCTAGTCGAAGGGCTTATTCATTCGTTATTTGTAATTATGTTAAACAGAAGGTATTTAAGAATAAAAGTGATGCAAGCATTGTATGGGTTTTTTCAATCCGATACAAAAGATCTGGCAAGAAGTGAGAAGGATTTATTTACCGGAATAGACAAAATCTATGATCTGTTTATTTATCAATTGGCTTTTTTAATTGAGTTAAAACATGTTGCGACTGTTTTAATGGAAGATGCGAAAATAAAACGACTTCCCACCGAACACGATTTAAATCCCAATTTAAAATTTATTGAAAACAAGTTTATTAATGGATTGTCTGAAAATATTCATGTTCAGCGCGAAATTAATAATCGTAGAATTAGCTGGAACAATGAATTTGAATTGGTAAAAAAGGTTTTTAATACAATCAAAGTTTCTCCTGAGTTCGAAAAATACATGAATGTGTCAGATGATTCCTTCAGCACTCACCGTAATTTTGCTCTGGAGATGTTTAAGGAGTCGATTGCAGATTTTGAATTGTTGAATCATTTATACGAAGAAAAAAATTTGCATTGGGGTGATGATATTTACATTGTAAACCCGATGATTGTGAAAATGATTGAGTCGACAAAAGAAAGCGCAACTTCCGATGCTGCATTGATGAGTTTGTATAAGGACAAAGAAGAAGACATGGCTTTTGTGAAAGATCTGTTCCGTGAAACAGCTTTACGTAATGATGAAATTGAAAAGATGATTGGTGATAAAACCAAAAACTGGGAAGTAGAACGTATTGCAATGATGGACGTATTGTTGATGAAAATGGCTATTACAGAAATTTTACATTTCCCAAGTATTCCGGTGAAAGTAACCTTGAATGAATTTATTGAGATTTCAAAAATGTATAGTACTCCAAAAAGTAAAATATTTATCAATGGAATTTTAGATAAAATTGTTGCGGATTTAAAAAGGGATGATAAGATTGCTAAGGTTGGTAGAGGATTGATGGAGTAGAGATTTGATTTCTTTTTAGGAGCGTCATTGTTTGCTCCGACAAGAAATATGTAAATTATGAAAAAGAATTTTTAATTATGAAAACAAAATTATTAGTAGCATTTATATCATCTATAATGATGATTTCTTGCGGACAAGATCCCAAAGATGGAGATAGAACCATTTCCTCAGATGTTGTGAATGTACCTGCAACCGCTTCTGGAAAAACAGCAACTCCCGGCTCCGCACCAAGCATTACTTTTGTAGATGCAAAACACGATTTCGGAAAAATCACACAAGGTGAAATCGTTTCTTATTCTTATGTATTCGTAAATAATGGTGGTTCCGATTTAGTGATTTCTTCTGCTCAAGGAAGTTGTGGTTGTACAATTCCTGATTACCCAAAAGGTGCAATTAAACCAGGTGCTCAAGGAAAAGTAGATGTAAAATTCGACAGTGCTGGTAAATCAGGCTTGGTGCAAAAAACAGTTACACTTGTTACAAATTGTACACCTAGTACAGTTGTTTTGACAATTGCTGCAACGGTAGATGTGCCGGAGGAAGATTAACTATAGGGTTACTAGGTGATTAAGTAATTAGGTGATTAAGCAATTAAGTAATTAGGTGATTAAGCAATTAAGTAATTAGGTGATTAAGTAAAAGATTAATAAATAACAATTAACAATTAAAAACAATAAACAATTATGGGTCAGTTAGGTCAGTTTCTTCCGTTAGTATTAATTATCGTAGTATTTTATTTTTTCATGATTCGCCCTCAGTTGAAAAAAACAAAAGAGCAAAAGAAATTCCGTGAAAATATTAAAGTAGGTGATAAGATTGTTACTATTGGCGGAATTCATGGTAAAATTTCGGATGTTGGAGAAACAACATTCATGATTACTGTTGAAGGTGGTGTGAAATTAAAAATTGAAAAAAGTGCACTTTCAATGGATGCTTCTACTTTGTTGGGAGCAGAACAAAAATAATTTTTAGGAATCATATGAATAGCCTTAAAATTGAAATCAATATTTTCTAAAAATAGTAAGTCAAGTCCTAAGGATGCCATTCGTAATAACAGACGAGTGGTTACTTTTATTTTTTGTTTATTGATTTCAATTTTTATTTGGCTATTGATGTCGCTGTCAAAGCAATACTCTATTTCTGTTACCTTCCCCGTTAAATACATCAATCTTCCGAAGGACAAACTTATTGTCAATCAATTACCTGAAATCATAGATATAGAAATAAAATCCTCAGGTTTTAATCTTATTATCTATAAACTGAAACAACACCGAGAAACAGTATTGTTAGATATCAAAGATGCCAAAGCAACTGCAGTCAGGAATAGTTACTACATCAATTGCAATAATCGTTTGGATAAAATTACCAGTCAGTTCAACAATGCTATTAAGGTAGTTCACATTAATCCGGATACCGTTTTTATCAATTACAATAAAAAAATAAGTAAAATGGTGCCCGTAAAGGTTAATGTGAATGTAGAATTTGCTGAGCAATATCAACAAACCGATAGCATGCAAATTGAGCCTAAATCAATTGAAATTACGGGTACTCAGGAGGTATTGTCTTCTATTTCATTTGTTGAGACAGCGCCTTATAATTTAAAAAGCCAGGAGAATACCATTTTGATGGATTTGAAACTTGTAAAATCACCTGCAATGAAACAAGTAGACTTTTCACACAGTTCTGTAAAACTGAAAATCAATGTTACAAAGTATACAGAAGCTGTGGTTGAACTACCTGTGGAAGTGGAGAATTTACCGAATGGATTAAATTTAAAAACATTTCCTGATAAAATAACTGTGAAATATCAAGTTGCTTTCAATGATTATGGGAAAATCAATCCTTCCGATTTTAAAATTGCAGTCGACTATTCAAAAATTGAGCAAGGAAGTAATAAATTAAAAGTTCAGCTTGTGAAATCTCCTGCAAAGGTTCGCTCCGTAAAATTGAGCAACGAAAGAGTGGAATTCATCATCCGAAAATAATATCATGTTAAAGCTAGGAATAACAGGCGGTATAGGAAGTGGAAAAACAACTGTTTGCAGGTTGTTTGAATTGCTGGGCATTCCTGTTTATTATGCGGATGACGAATCAAAAAAATTGCTGGAGGAGGATCAGCTGGTGAAAGAGCAAGTGATAAAAACATTTAGCGATTCTATTTTGAATGACTTAGGGACAATCGATAGAAAAAAATTAGCTGCAATTGTGTTCAATAATAAAGAACAGCTAGAAAAATTGAATGCAATTCTTCATCCTGCAGTTGGGCAACATTTTGAAAACTGGCTAAAGAAGCAAAACGCAGTTTATATTTTAAAAGAAGCAGCCATCTTATTTGAAAGTGGAGCATACAAGCAAGTTGATAAAGTATTGACAGTTGTAGCACCACTGGAGTTGAAAATTCAAAGAACAATGAAACGGGATGGCGTTTCCAGAGAAGTGGTTGAAAAAAGGATTGAGCTTCAAATGAGCGATGAAGAAAAGATAAAACGCTCCGATTTTGTGATTACAAATAATGAGCAGGAACTGCTGATTCCACAGGTTTTGAGCTTGCACAAACAATTGATCAATAAATAATTTTGCCCATCTCCGAATTCTTTACTATTTTCGATTCATAATTAACTAAACAACTATGGAAAATCAAGGAACACCCAATCAAGAAACCGTAAATCAACAATTTAATCAGCAATTCGGACAACAAATGTTACCAAACTCTACTGCAGTTTTGGTATTAGGAATTATTTCTATCGTTGGATGTTTTTGTTATGGTATAGTAGGTTTAATTTTAGGAATAATCGCATTAGTATTATCTGGAAAAGCGAAAAAATTATATGAAGCAAATCCAGGAATGTATACTGAAGCATCTTTTAAAAATATGAAAGCAGGTAGAGTATGCGGCATTATTGGTTTATGCTTGTCTGCTTGTTATGTGGTTTTCTTTATAGTATACATTGCAATTCTTGGTAGCGTACTTTCTGGAATGCCCTGGGACATGCATTATTAATAGCTAAAAAATTCACGGAAAGTCTCTCGAATTATCGGGAGACTTTTTTATTTTATCAGAAATGGACTTCTTAATTCATTGGCTCGAAAATCATTTTATGGCTTGTCCGTATAGGGCAATTAGTGGAATTGATTGTCCTGGTTGCGGAATGCAACGCTCCTTAATTGAGTTATTAAAAGGCAATGTATTGGAAAGTTTACAATTGTATCCTGCTTTGTTACCAACTATATTTACTTTGTTGTTTACAAGTTTACATTTGATTTTTAAATTTAATAATGGCGCAAGTGTAATAAAGTATTCGTTTATTGGAACCACTCTGATTGTATTGATTAATTACTTTATGAAAATGTTATTATGAAAAAGCTGATTCAGGTCTTTTTTTTATTTGTATGTCTGTGTGTTTCTGCTCAAGATGGGACACCCTACAAAGTTTATTTGATTGGAGATGCTGGTGAAGATACAACTGCAGGAAAAGCCCTTTTGTTGTTGAAAGAAGAATTGCTTTCAAATCCCAATAGCTCGGTTGTGTTTCTGGGTGATAATGTTTATCCCAGCGGATTAAAAAAGGATAGCAAAGAATCGGTGTTGCATTTGGAATCGCAATTGCAAATTTTAAAAGAATATAAAGGGAATGTATTCTTCATTCCCGGTAATCACGATTGGGAAGCACAAAAAAGAAATGGATTAAGTATTTTAAAAAATCAGGAAATATATGTAGAGGATTATTTAAAAAAGAATTCGACTGTTACCAATAAAGAAAAAACCACCTTTTTGCCAAAAGGCGGACTGCCAGGTCCTGAAACTGTCATGCTGAATGATAAATTGCGCTTAATCATTATTGATACACAATGGTTCTTGCATTTTTATAAAAAAAATACAATTGATTCAAAGAAAGAAACAAAAGTGCTTTTTTATAAACGTCTGGATAGTTTGCTTGCGTTTGCAAAAATAAATGAAGAACAAGTTATCATTGCTGCTCATCATCCTATTTATTCAAATGGACAGCATGGAAGGCGAAAACAACCTTTTCGTTTTGTAATCAATTGTACTCCACTTCAGTTATTTGGATTATTAGGCTTGAATAGGTTGTATTCTCAGGATTTGTCGGGCCTGCGTTATAGAAGGATGCGTAAAAAAATGCTGTCGTCATTTAATAAATACGATAACATTGTTTATGCATCAGGGCACGAACATAATCTGCAATGCTTTAAAAATAAAGGAACCCGTTTTATAGTAAGTGGTTCAGGAAGTAAGCGTTCTCATCTTATGAAACGAAAACGTTTTGATTCTGCATTTCAGGATGATAAAACAACCGGTTTTATTAAGCTGGAATATGTTAACAAGAACTATAAGTCAACAACTATCTATAGAGTAGGAGAGAATGCGTTTATTTTGGAAGGTTATTAGATGGTAAAATTGGAGTTTGGACGGCTTCTCGAAGCAACAAACGGCTAACTATTAATTCCGAGCTTCTAATTCTCTTGTTCTCGACTCCGCTCGAACTCACGCTTAGATAATTGAACGACCAACAACGAACTCCGAATTACTTTTTTCCTTCATTACAGTACTGTTGCAATAGACCAGTAGCTTTTTCGTTGTTAAGTGCATCTGCTTTCTCTAAATCTTTACAAGCACCTTTTTTATCGTGGTTGGCATATTTTACCAAGGCGCGGTTCACATAGGCTGATGAATAATCAAATTTTAGTTTTATTGCTAAATCTAAATCTTCCAAAGCACCTGCATAATTTTTCATTGCACCTTTTGCTGTTCCTCTATTCATTAAGGCAATTACATTTTTTGGGTCAATTTTTATTGCATCATCATAATCTTTCACAGCACCTGAATAGTTAGCAAGATTAATTCTGGTTGCTCCTCTGGTAATCAAGGCTTCAACATTGTCGGGTTCCATGTCAATGTATCTGCTTAAATCTTTTTCGGCACTTTTGAATGCACCACCTTGATAATTTGTTTTTCCTCTTAACAGATAAACCTCAATATTATCGGGATCCAATTCAATGTATTTATTAAAGTCGTTAAGAGCCAAAACATAATCTTTAGCTTTTTCTAAATAAATTTTTCCTCTCATGAGGTATGCTTCTTTGTAATCTACTTTTGATTCAATAGCATGGGTAAAGTCTTGTAATGCCGGAGTAGGGTTTCTGCCTTTTAGTTTTATGGTTGCACGCAGATAGTAAGCTTGATAGTCGTCATAGTTTTTATCGATAGCTTTATTGAAATCTTTGATGGCTAAAGAATCAATGCCCATACCCATTCTTGCTACACCCCGTTCTCTAAAAAACTCTCCTCTGTTGGGGTCAGCAGCAAGTGCACTATCTAAATTTTTAACAGCATTTTTATAATCTTTTGTTTTTATTTGGGTTGCTCCTAAACGATAACTTGCATCAGCAGAAGTAGGATTTAATTTTTGCGCTTTCTTGAAATCTTTTATTGCATCGGAGTATAACTTGTTAGCTCCTTTTGGGTTGTTTCTTTTTAAATTTACCTCGGCAGAATCACATTTGATGTTCCCGCTTTTTAAGAATGCAAAACTCGCATCTGCAGTATCCACAGCAGCTTTTACTTCTTCTTGTGCAGAAACCGAAGAAGAGAATAATACTAAAATGAAGAAAGAGACAATGCGTTTCATAATATTTTCACTGTTATTTTTTCAATATAAAGTTAAATTTGCCATCATGCTGAGCGGAGTCGAAGCAGGCATTCTTCGAAGCAATATACATTTGGTTTATCGTTGATCCGCCTTTCGACTCCGCTCTGGGTGACGTTCTAATTAGCTCTCAACTATGAACTGACTAATCCGAACTATCCAACATTGTGTTCTTTGAAAATTTTATTAAGCCACTTTAACATTAAGAACAACAATAATGCCGCTGCTCCCAATAAACAGAAATTTACAACAAAGAAATTAGCTTTGTTTTCATAACCATCCCACAAGCTACTCAAAACGCCAGATAATTTATTTCCTATGGATGTTGACAAAAACCACCCTCCCATCATTAACGCGGTTAGGCGGGGCGGACTTAATTTTGAAACTAAGCTTAGCCCCATCGGACTTAAAAATAATTCTCCTATTGTGATTACTCCATAAGAAGAAATAAACCACCAAGCAGAAGATTTGATTGCTCCGTTTTCACTTGCAATAACTCCTGCATACATTACCAAACAAGAAAGCGCTGAAATTACTAATCCGAATGCGATTTTTGCAGGAGTTGTTGGTTCTTTTCCTTTTCTTCGTAAGAACGCGAAAAATGCCAAAATTAGTGGTGTTAATGCAATCACCCAACCTGGATTAACAGATTGAAATAAATTGGTTGTAAATAATTTTACTTCTTCACCCTCTTTTTTAGGTAAATCTTCTTCCTTCATATTTTTGAAATAAGAAGGGTAAGATAATTCGGTTTTAGATTTATCCAGAATGCGAAATTGATCGTCCATTACTACTCTTTCCTCTTTCTCATATTTTACAGTTGTAGCAAGTTGCAATGCGCCAACTCCAGGTAGTATTGCTGCTGGAACTTCTCTGTCAGTATATCTATCTGCCCAGGTGTTTAGGGTAGAACCATTTTGTTTGAACACTGCCCAAAATGCAATCACTACTGCAAAAATAGCAAGCATAGCAGCTATCGGGCGTTTTTCGTTAGGAGGTGATTTGTACCATAATCTTCCGTAAAAAAAAATAATTGGAATACATCCTAACAAAAATGCATCCGTTGTATCGGAGCCAACAAAATTTCCATGTGGATTTGTTGGTGAAGTTATTCCATTCAAAAAATAGCCGATGAATCCAAAAATAACGGAAGGCAAAAGTATGATTGCGAATATTCTTCCAAGAGACATGTCTCCTTTTTCAACAGGTTTGATTACGTCCACATGTTCATAATGTTTTGTTCCAATCCAAAAAATAACAATGCCGATAAACATACCTATACCAGCCGCAATAAAAGCTGCTCCCCAGCCCAGCATATTGTACAATGCTGCTCCGAAAAAGTTGCAGACAAATGCTCCAATATTGATTCCCATATAAAAAATGCTATAACCGGCATCTTTCTTTTCTTTAAATTTTGGTTCGTTGTAAAGATTTCCTAAGAGTGTAGAGATGTTCGGCTTGAAAAATCCATTTCCAATAATTACCAACAACATAGAAATATAAAGCATTGGTAAACTGTGCACCGACATTAAACAATATCCTGCTCCCATCATTAGTCCGCCAATGGTGATTGATTTGCGATAACCTAAAACCCTATCGGCCAATAAGCCTCCAACAAATGGAGTTAAAAACACAAAGGCGATAAAGGTTCCGTATAAGTCGGAGGCTTCTGCTTCCGTCATGCTGAATCCGTCTACTGTATCTTTAAGGTAAAGCGTGAAGATTCCGATCATTAAATAATAACCGAAACGTTCCCACATTTCAGCGAAAAATAAAAATGGTAATCCTTGAGGGTGTTTTCTTTCCGACATACAATTGATTTTAGTTCTTTTTCAAATATAAGGAAAATAAGCTCATCATAAATGCATCTTCTAAGGAGAAGGTAATATCTTAGCAAGAATAAGTTGAACTGAAATTAGAATGAAAAGTTAGTTTTTTGCAGTAAGTGTTTTTAGGATTCACTCCCCCTTTTCTTCGGAGAAGGGCAGGGAGGGAGGTCTTATTTTTTTGAATTGTGATAATAAGCCATTGCAAAACGGATTTCGGAATAAGTATACTCTTCACCCAAGGATTGTTTGATTGGTCCGAATAAAGTAGTATCCAATGTTTTGGAAACGGTGATGATGTTTTTCATTTTCTCTTCATTTACAAACTGCTTTACATCCACCATTCCCAGGGCAGCATAATGTGCCAAATGTCCTTCAATGGTCATACTCACCATTTTCCGTTCTTCTGCAATTTGTTCAATTGTTTTGCCCTCTTTATATAAATCAAAACTGACTTTTTTTGTATCTATTTTTTTGGCGAGACTTCGCTCGCCATCGCGAGAGGAAGCTCGCGACTTTCGCTCTTTTTTTACTTTAATATTTACTGTGCTTAATTCCTCTACTCGTTCTTTGTTTTCTGATGCGGTGTTTATTTTATCTTTTGAAAATTCTGAATTTTCTGTAGCGCTCTTTACCATTGCTTCCGCTTTGTTGATGAGCTGCAGTTGTTTGAAAAATAATGCATCAATTTCGGAAAGCTCTTCCAAATAAGTTTTTACTTTTTTCTCGTCTTTTAAAAGTTCAATTTGTTTTAGAACTGTTTTTGAAAATTGCTTTAAAATTGGAACGAAATGATTTTTAGCTGCTTCTACTCTCGTTTTCAATTGTTCTTTATAATCGGCTTGTTTGGATTGAAAAATTTGTTTTAACTGATTCAGAAACTTATCGGAGACGGATTTTGCTGTGTCTACTTCTTTCTTTAATTCAAATGCCCAGTTAAAATATTTCTGTTTGGCCGATTTACTTTCGTCCTTCTGATAACTCTCAATGTGTACAGTTAACAAATGGTTTAGAGTAGCAAAGTTAAAACACTGCACCACATAGTTTTGAAAAAATACAAACGATTCTGTTTCAAAAAGGGTTGTTAACGTTTCATCACTTTCTTTTTGATTCGAATATTCTGTAATGCTTGCATCTACATTTAAACTGCTAGTGTTTATTTGAGATGATAAAATCAATCCATTTAAACTGGTTAATCGAGAAAGTGCTACGTAAACTTGTCCGGGTGCGAAAGCTTGTCCGATATCAATGATTGCTTTTGAAAAGGTCAAGCCCTGACTTTTATGAACCGTTATTGCCCATGCAAGTTTTATAGGATAATGAGTATAGGTGCCGTTTATCTTTTCTTCAATTTCGTTGGTTGCTTCGTTTATTGCATATTTAATATTTTGCCATTCGTATTTTTCTATACTCACAGGTTTGCTGCCATCATTAAAGCTTACTTCAATGTTTTTCTCACTGATAGTAGATATGATTCCGATTTTTCCATTGAAGAAACGTTGAGCACCTGTTGGGTCATTTTTGATGAACATAATCTGTGCGCCATTTTTCATTTCCATATTTTCCTCAACAGGGTGGGCGTATTCGTTAAAGTCACCAGTTATTTCTGCTTTGAAGAAAAAAGATTTGCCTTCCAGCTTTTGCAAGGATTCACGGTTTAAAGTATCCGCTTTGTTGTTGTGTGTTGTTAACTGAATATATCCTTCTTTAACATCTGGTTTAAAATCGGGATTGTAATAGGAGTTAAGTTTATCTATGTCTTGTTTTGTAACCTGATTGCTTCTTAAATTGTTTAAGATGGAAATAAAAGTATTGTCAGCTTGACGATAAATTTTATCTAATTCGATGTATAAAGGCTTGCTTTGTTGCAAAACTTGCGCATCAAAAAAGAATGCACTTTTATAATGTGATTTTAAATATCTCCATTCATCATCTTTAACTACAGGAGGAAGTTGTAAAAGGTCGCCAATGAATAAAACCTGCACACCGCCAAAAGGTAAATGGTTTTTTCTTCTTACACTTTTTAAAACAGTATCAATTGCATCAAGTAAATCGGAGCGGAGCATACTTACTTCATCAATAATCAATAATTCCAGTTCCTGTAACAATCTTCGTTTACTTGCATTGAGCTGAAATCCTTTGAAGAGGGTGTTTGGAGTATTGATTTTTATGTTTTCATTAAACTCGAAATTTGCATCCCGAACAGGTACAAATGCTCCAAAGGGCAATTGGAAAAGTGAATGGATGGTAACGCCACCGGCATTGATGGCTGCTATACCTGTTGGTGCAACAATAACAGCATTTTTGTAGGTGTGTTTGATGATGTGTTTGAGGAAAGTCGTTTTTCCTGTTCCGGCTTTTCCGGTTAAAAACACATTTTTATTAGTATTGTTAATGAATTTAGAGGCAATAGAAGCTACTGAATTTTCCGCACGAATATCTGTCATACTGTTTGTCTTATTTTATGCACCTAAATTATAAATTTTTTTTTTGATAATCCGTTTTAAAACGGGTAATTAAATAACAAATTATCATTGTTATTTTTAGTATATTTAGCTTCATGATTTTTCGCTTATTTATGAATAGCTTATTCCTTCGACTTACTATCAGTATTGTATTTTTAATGTTTTTTTCCTCTTTCTCTAGAGGAAATGTTCCTTATTTTGTAGTAAATGGCAATTATTCTGTAGTTGATAGTTTAAAAAAAGTTGTTACTGAAAGTAAAGACGCAAAAGAACGTATTGTTGCAAATAATTATATAGGTGCATATTATGAAGGTATTAGTAATTATAAAAATGCATTACAACATTTGTATCTCTCCGACAAGTTGAATCAAGGAAATTATCCCGCAGAAAGAGTTTTTTGCTATAATTATTTAGGTTATATCTACTGGCATAAAAGTGAATATAAATTGGCTTTGTATTATCACAACAAAGCATTGGTGATTGCTCAGGATACAAGTTTAAGTCGAGACAATCTAGCTTTTACTTATATGATGTTGGGTAGCGATTACTATGATTTGGGCGACTATGAGCAAACGGCTAAATATTATTTTCAGTCGTTGCAAATATACGAACAGCTAAACGATCGTGTAGGTTGTATTATGATTAACAATCGACTTAGTAAATTGTATTACAAGTTAAAAGATTATAAACGTTCGAGAGAGCATACTGAAAAGGCTCAAAAAATAAATGCCTCTGTAAATTATACAAGGGAAACAGCAATCTCTTTTAACAGTCTTGGGAATATTTTTATCGAATTGGGTGAAACCGATTCTGCATTGTTTTATTTCAAAAAAACACTTTTTTATTTCAAAAAATCTGGTGACGTGATTGGACAAGCGATTGCTAGTATCAATTTAGGTGATTCGTATTTTCAGCAATACAATAAGCATAAAGTGGAAACAGATTTGGATGAATCCTACAATTTTTATCAAATGTCGTATATGCTAAATACGAAGGTTGACAATAAGTTTGGGATGATTTATGGCTTGTGGGGAGTGGCAGATATTGATGCAGGTAGAGGAGACGCTGGACGCGCGCTTCAAAATTATTCAAAAGCTCTTTCTTTGGCTAATTCAATTGATGCGAAATACGAGCAATACAATTTATATCAAAAGATATATCTTATTTATGAGCAGCAAGGACAGGTGGATAGTAGTCACTCGTACTTGAAGCAATATGCAAATCTTAAAAATGCAATGGAGAATGAAGAGCAAACCAAAGCATTGCTACGCCAAGAAAGTAAATATGAAATAGCAAAAAAAATAGATGAAAAAAATGCAGAGCTTAAAAAAGACAGATTGATTGAAGAAGAAAAGAACAAACGTAAAAACTATGTAATCATTGCCGTTATTTTAATTATGATTGTTCTAGCCTATGCTGTTTTTATGTCGGTTAAACGTTTGCGCACTATACAGTCGCAGAACATGCTCATTAATTCCATCAATGCTACGCTCACCATGCAAAAGACAGAGATCATGGATAGCATTACGTATGCTAGGAGAATACAGGAGGCCATTCTTCCGTCTGAAAATTTCCTGAAAACAAATTTGAATCAGAACTTTGTGATGTATGCTCCCAAAGATATTATTGCAGGTGATTTTTATTGGATGGAGAAAGTAGGGAGAAAAGTATTGGTTGCCGTTGCTGATTGTACTGGTCATGGTGTGCCCGGTGCATTGGTGAGTGTTGTTTGTAGTAATGCTTTAAACAGAACGGTTTTGGAATTTGGTATTACCGAACCGGGAAAAATTCTCGACAAAACACGAGAATTGGTTTTAGAAGCTTTTTCAAGAAGTGATAAAGATGTGAAAGATGGAATGGATATTTCCTTGGCAAGTATTGATACGGAAACATTTGAGCTGCAATGGGCAGGAGCAAATAATCCTTTATGGTATGTAAGTAATCAGGAACTCCATGAAATTGTTGCACACAAACAATCTATTGGCAAAATAGAACAGCCAACTCCTTTTATGACTCATAACTTAAAATTGAAAAAAGGGGATGTGTTGTATTTATTTACAGATGGGTATGCCGATCAGTTTGGTGGATCTAAAGGAAAAAAATTCAAGTACAAGCCTCTTAAAAAATTGCTATTGGAAAACTCCCAGTTATCTATGGCAGAGCAAAAGCTCTTTTTGGAAAGAACCTTGCAAGTATGGAAGGGTAATTTAGAACAGGTAGATGATATTTGTGTGATGGGTTTGAAGTTGTAATTTATTGAACAGAAATTTTCCCTTGAGATTGTGTTCCATCTTTTCTTAGCACACGATAAAAATAAATTCCTTTAGCTTTATCGCTTATGTTTATTTTTTCGGAAGTGTTCGAGGCAGTTCTATTCAAAATACATCTGCCTGAAACATCATAAATTTCAATGAGATTGTTTGCTTCTAGATTTTTAAAACAGAATTCACCATTCGATGGATTCGGATATAAGATTACGTCTATTAATTTTTTAGAATTATTATTGATATCGGTAATCAATGGAGCAGGACCCAAGCGTACCACCCAACAATCATAAGTTCCAGAATTTCCTGTAACATCCCCATCTGTTGATGCAGATAAGCCTGCAACAACATAAGTACTGTCAGTTAGTTGAGTAATTGAAAATGCTTGGTCATCACCCGTTCCACCTAGACAGGTTTGCCATTCAATAGCTCCAGTTGTATCTGCTTTTACAATCCAATAATCTGCTTCACCACCACCGTGATGTCCCGTAACATCTCCATCCGATGAATAAGTATATCCTGCAATAATGTATTTCCCATCCATTGTTTTTAAAAGAGCATAGTTTGCATCCGAGTCGGTTCCGCCCAAACATTTTTGCCACAGGATTGTTCCAGTCGAATTTAATTTCACTAACCATGTATCAAAATTTCCGTGAGTAGTTGTAATGTCACCATCAGATGATGCAGTGTAGGCTAAAAAAATATATCCCCCATCAACAGTTGAATAGGCTGCTGTAGAATATTCCAGTGAACTACCACCATAGCAATTTTGCCATTGAATGGTTCCGGTGCTATTGATTTTCACTGTCCAAACATCTGAGCCTCCTCCGTGATAACCACTAACATCTCCATTGTTTGAATCGGTGTAGGCAGAAATGATGTATCCTCCATCTGGAGTTTGTGAAATATGTGAAGCATAATCTCCTCCTGTTCCACCTAAACTTTTTTGCCATAACAGAGTTCCTGCAGTATCTATTTTTACTACCCAAACATCTGCACCGCCATTATTAAATGTTACATCAACATCATTGGATTCGGTATAACCTGCCATGATATAATTTCCATCACTTGTTTGTGTTGTAAAGTATGCGCGGTCATCGCTTGTTCCACCGTATGTATTTTCCCATTGTATAACTCCGAGTGCACTTGTTTTTACAACCCAAATATCTCTTTGTCCATTGTTCAAAGCAATTTGTCCATCGCTCGAACGCGTGTATCCTGTAACGAAATATCCTCCATCAATGGTTTGGTGAACAGTATAACCTTCTTCTAACAAAGAGCCACCTAAATTTTTTATCCATTGAATTCCTCCTGCACTGTTCAGTTTTGTAAGCAACACATCATAATCGCCAAAATTAGAGCTGAAATCTCCATCTGCTGA
>CAYWAV010000074.1:0-1548 GCA_964456225.1 uncultured Chitinophaga sp.
ATGTAATAATATTTTATTAGCGCTAAGCTTGTTGGTAGAATAAATCTATTGAGAGTTCAAATATAGGGATTTTTATGAAAACAAATGCTATAATATATGATTTATAGAACTGAATAATCTTATTTACTTTTTAATTTATATAAGTATGTACATTTTGCCATATTTTTCCATCCCCCATTAAGCCATATGTAATGGATTTCACCATAAATCCTTCATCATAAAATTCTTCGCGTTCAATCATTCTTCTGTTCACCATATAATACACCCAAATCATATCTTTTTCCCCATTTACATATGACCCCATGGACATAACTTGCTTGTATTTATTATACGTCTTCCAAACACTATCTTTTTTATTGTTTCTATAAAATCCTTCTTCACAAATATATTTCTTCTTTTCTGGATACCAATAATGTACATATCTACCTTCCAAACTGTCATTGTTATAATTTTTTATCTGCGCCAACTTTCCAAATGAAACTTTGTCATAAGTTGAGTTTGTATCAAGATAAATAGATTTCCATTCTCCAGTTTTCATTCCATTGGAATAATTTCCTTCATGTTTTAAAAAGTCATGTCCTAAATCTACTCCTCTAAAGGCTTCAATCCAAAAACCTTCCTTCGCTCCACTTACATATTCTCCTTCTGCGAAACAGTCGCTGCACCTCCCTTTCTCCTTCCAAATTCCATTTTTCTTTCCAAGATGATAATTACCAGAAGATTTATAATAAATCATTCCACAGTCTCCCGCAATTCTCCAAGTAATTTCTACCCAAAAGCCTTCTTTTTTGTTATCAAGATATTTCCCTCCACCAATTATTTCTCCTTTAGTGTTTTTAAAAACAAAATTGCCTTCTCTTTTTCCATTAACTATTTCTCCTTCTTGTAAAAGCTCACTCTCAGTTGCATAGGGAGCTGGACACGTTTTCTCTTTATTATAGAAATGCCCTGTATACAAACTATCATTTTTATAATATAACTCTGACTTACAAACAAGTTGATTCAACTCAACTTCCTGAGCAGAAATTGAAATTTGGAAAAGATAAATTATACAGAAAATTAAAAAAACTCTTAGGCTCATTTTCACAATATCAAGGTCTAATTTACAACAATCCGTGCTCATTTCCAATAGAGCCAATGACTTCCGTTTTTATCAACAAATACTCATAAAATTTTCCTTTTTTTATATGATAGATTTTGTTAAATTTGCGTTCCGTTAAAAATTCTCGCGCTTCGACTAAGCTCAGGGTGATAAATCGAGATGACAAAGCGGAATGAATAATAAATTTAGTTTTTTATGAAAATATTAGTGTGTATTAGTAATGTGCCCGACACAACTACAAAAATTGCTTTTTCAGCCGACAATGCCACTTTTAATACTGCCGGTGTTCAGTTTGTGATCAACCCTTATGACGAATGGTATGCTTTGGTGCGTGCTCTCGAGTTAAAAGAAGCACAAGGTGGAAATGTAACCATCATTCACGTTGGTGCTGCCGACAGTGAAGCAACTATCCGTAAAGGATTAGCAATTGGTGCAGACGATGCAGT
>CAYWAV010000074.1:1648-18561 GCA_964456225.1 uncultured Chitinophaga sp.
GCAAACAAAGGAATGGCAGAACAACGCATTCCAAACATGAAAGGAATTATGAGTGCAAGAACAAAACCATTAACGGTTGTTCCTGCTGCAAGTGCAGATAAATTAACAAGCATTTCTAATTATACTTTATCTGCAGGAAGAGTGGATTGTAAATACATTGATGCTGCAAATCCTGAACAATTAATTGAAATGTTGCACACTCAAGCAAAAGTTATTTAACACGGGATCTCACGAATAAGACTAGAAATACTAATGAACAGATACCGTGTCGGAGCACGGTATGACGAGCTAAAAAATAAAAAAATATGTCAGTACTTATTTATACAGAAATAGCAAAAGGCAAAGTAAAAAAATCTTCTTTGGAAGCTGTGAATTACGGAAGCCGTATTGCAAAACAACTAAACACCACTGCAACGGCTGTTGTAATTGGTGATGCTGATTTGAGCGACTTAGGAAAAGCTGGTGCTCAAAAAGTATTACGATTAAAAAACGATAAACTTGCAAGTTTAAACGGACAATACATTACTGCTGCTGTTGAACAAGCAGCTACTGCAGAAGGTTCAATTGTAATTGTTTTTGCTCACGATTTTACTGGAAAAGAAGTTGCTCCTCGTTTGGCTGCAAAATTAAAAGCAGGAATTGTTGCTGGTGCAGTTGATAATCCAACAATTGCAGGCGATTCATTTTCTGTAAAGAAAAATGTATTTTCAGGAAAAGCAGTTGCAACGTATGCTATAAAATCTGCAAAAAAAGTAATCTCTATTTTACCAAATTCATTTCCTGTTGAACTAAATGGTTCATCTGTTGACGCAACCGATTTTGCAGTAAACTTAGATGCGGTAAATTCTCCAATAAAAGTAAAAGAAGTGAAAAAAGTTTCGGGTGAATTAAACTTACCGGATGCTGAATTGGTAGTATCTGCTGGTCGCGGAATGAAAGGTCCTGAAAATTGGGGAATGATTGAAGAATTAGCAAAAGAATTGGGAGCAGCAACTGCTTGTTCTCGTCCGGTTGCTGATATGCACTGGCGTCCACACCACGAACATGTTGGTCAAACAGGTGTTGCTATTCGTCCTAATTTATACATTGCAATTGGAATTTCCGGAGCCATCCAACATTTGGCAGGAGTAAATGGAAGCAAAACAATTGTGGTAATTAATTCAGATAAAGATTGTCCTTTCTTCAAATCAGCAGATTATGGAATTGTAGGCGATGCATTTGAAGTAGTTCCGAAATTAATTGAAGCAGTAAAACATTTTAAAGCAAATAAAAATTAAAGACCTCTCCCCTTTATCTCCTCTCCTCAAGAGAGGGGGTGTTAGGTGAAAAACGTAAAACTATTTTTCCATTATTTGGAAATGTTTTTACAAAAACGAAATGACACATTAGAAAATTAATAGTATTTTCCTTATATTTACTCTGCGTTCTCTGCGTCTTCTTTGCGAGCTCTGCGGTTAAAAGATTGTCACATTGAAAAAAGTAAAATTAGAAATAGTAGGTTTATCTTATAGTCAAACTCAAACGGGTGCGTATGCATTGGTGTTGGGTGAGACAAAAGGAAAACGCAGGCTACCCATTATCATTGGCGGATTTGAGGCGCAAGCAATTGCAATCGAATTAGAAAAAATGACTCCTAGTCGCCCACTTACTCACGATTTATTCAAAAGTTTTGCAGAAGGATTTAACATCAATGTAAAAGAAGTAATCATTTACAATTTGGTGGAGGGAATATTTTTTGCAAAATTAATTACACATAATGGCGAAAAAGAAGTAGAAATTGATGCACGCACTTCCGATGCAATTGCTTTAGCCGTTCGATTTAATTGTCCTATTAACACTTACGAATTTATACTTTCACAAGCAGGAATTTTATTGGATGATGATGCTATTTCCGGAGCGGAAGCAGTATTAGAAAAAGAAGATTTGATTGAAGTAGAAGAATCCGATTACCTAAAAAAATCCACAGAAGAATTAAAACAATTGCTTGAAACAGCTTTGAGTGATGAAGATTACGAAAAAGCTTCTCGTATCCGCGATGAATTGAACAATCGCAAAAAATCATAAGTCCATCTTTTAAAACAAGAACTCAATGAGCATTAAGAGTCGTCTTACATTGATGAGTTTCCTGCAATTTTTTGTTTGGGGAGCATGGCTTATTACCATTGGAAATTATTGGTTTGGAACAAAACAATGGAGCGGAGCCGAATTTGGCGCTATATTTTCAACACTTGGACTCTCTTCTATTTTAATGCCTGCTTTAACTGGAATCATTGCCGACAAATGGATGAATGCAGAAAAATTATATGGCATTTTGCATATTATGGGAGGCTTGATACTTTGTTTTATTCCTCAAGTTAACAACCCAAGCACTTTTTTTTGGGTCATGTTTATGGCAATGTTATGTTATATGCCAACCATATCGTTATCAAACTCCATTGCTTATACTATTTTAAAAAACAACAATTATGATGTAGTGAAAGTGTTTCCGCCCATTCGTGTTTGGGGAACCATCGGATTTATTGTTGCTATGTGGATAACCAATCTTTCTGGAAATAAAGCATCTGCTAATATGTTTTATATTTCAGCTGCCGCTGCAATAGCATTGGGGATTTATTCTTTCTTATTACCAAAATGTCCTCCACAAAAACTTATTTCAAAAGACTCTACCTTGTCACAAAAATTAGGGTTAGATGCCTTCAAACTTTTTGGCACTTATAAAATTGCATTGTTTTTTGTATTCTCTATGTTTTTAGGTGCCGCATTGCAACTAACGAATATGTATGGAGATACTTTCCTTTCAGATTTTTCAAAAGTGCCTGAATACTCCACGTCCTTTGTTGTAAAATATTCAACAGTAATCATGTCGATTTCTCAGATTTCTGAAACCTTATTCATTCTTGCCATTCCCTTTTTCCTAAAAAGATTCGGGATCAAACAAGTAATGTTATTTTCAATGTTCGCCTGGGTGTTACGTTTTGGTTTGTTTGCTTTTGGCGATCCTTCAGGAGGATTGTGGATGATTATTATGTCTTGTATTGTTTATGGAATGGCATTCGACTTCTTTAATATTTCAGGATCTTTATTTATAGAAACTACTACAGATTCTAAAATCCGTTCCAGCGCACAAGGCTTATTTATGATGATGTGTAATGGTTTCGGAGCCGTATTTGGCAGTTATGTGAGCGGTTGGATAATTGACGCTTATTTTACAGTAAACGGTGAAAAAGATTGGCAACCTATTTGGCTTTCCTTTTCTGCTTATGCTTTGGTTATTGCCATCGCCTTCGCTCTCCTTTTCAAGCACAAACACAATCCAAAAGAGTTGGAAAACGTTAGTCATTAAGCACCCTCTTTTAGTTAATATTTTGTGAATATCCTCCTTTGACGAACTCCAAAAACAAGTCAAAATCAGCCTATCTTTACTCAACAATTTAGCTTATACTGAGCTAAAAAAACTAAACTATTTCTTATGGCATTTCTGACAAGTTATTGGTGGATTATAGTAATTGTATTAATGATTGTACTTTACAAAGTAATCCTTCGTATTTTATTTGGTATGGTTATCATCCCTGAAGACAGAATTGGATTAGTAACAAAAAAGTTTGTGCTTTTTGGGGAACACAAAGAACTAAGTGATAGTAGAATGGTTGCTACAAAAGGAGAAGCTGGATTTCAAGCAAAAACATTAGCTCCAGGCTTGTATTTCGGAATGTGGGTTTGGCAATATGAAATTACTCAACAAGCATTTATTGTTATTCCACAAGGAAAAATTGGATTGGTACTTTCGATAGATGGAGATGAAATTCCAACCGGTGCAATCCTTGGTCGCAAAATAGAATGTGATAATTTTCAGGATGCCGCAAAATTTTTAACAGGTGGTGGACAAAAAGGTAGACAAGCAGCATACATTACAGCAGGTTCCTATCGTATCAACACTTTGCTTTTTTCTGTTAGCGAAGTGGATATGATACAGATTCACGAAAGTATGGTTGGAGTGGTTACAACATTGGATGGCTCTCCTATCGAAGGCGGACAAATTGCCGGTAAATTTATTGATGGACATAATAATTTTCAGGATTTTGATTTATTTCTAAAAAATAATGGAAACAGAGGTTTGCAGCCACAGATAGTTTTAGCCGGTTCTTACAACATTAATCCTTGGGCGGTTCAAATAGAAGAAATTCCAATGACAGAAATTCCTATTGGACACGTGGGTGTTGTTATTTCTTATATTGGATTAGAAGGAAAAGATACCAGTGGCAGCGAATTCAAACATGGAAACATTTTTGAAAAAGGCCACAAAGGTGTGTGGAATGAGCCTTACGGTCCAGGTAAATATCCTTTGAATAAATATATTATGAAAGTGGAATTAGTTCCGACAACCAACTTAGTTTTGAATTGGGCGAATGCACGAAGTGAATCTCACAGTTTGGATAAAAATTTATCTACCATTACCGTTCGTTCAAAAGACGGCTTCCCTTTTAATTTAGATGTTGCACAGATTATTCATATTCCATCCTCTGAAGCACCAAAAGTAATTGCCCGTTTTGGAAATATGAACAACTTAGTTTCTCAGGTATTAGAACCTACTATCGGAAATTATTTCAGAAACTCTGCACAGGACAGTGACGTGATCTCTTTCTTGGGAACACGTAAAGAACGTCAGCAATCAGCAAAAGAACACATCTCAAAAGTTTTGGAGCAATACAACGTAAATGCGGTGGATACTTTAATCGGAGACATTGTTCCTCCTGCATCATTAATGAAAACTTTAACCGATAGAAAAATTGCACAAGAGGAAGAGTTGACGTTTGAAACACAAAAGAAAGCACAGGAAAAGCGCCAGGGAGTTGAAAAGGAAACTGCAATTGCAGACATGCAAAAAGAAATTGTTAAAGCTCAGCAAAGTGTGGAAATTGCTGAACGCACTGCAAACGCTACCGTTAAGAAGGCAGAAGGAGATGCAACAAGTATTAAACTAAAGATCCAGGCTGAAGCAGAAACAATAAAGATGCGTGCACTAGCCGATTCGGAAGCGACCCGATTAAATGCAAATGCAGATGCAGAAAAAATTTCGGTAACAGGTAATGCCGAAGCAGGAAAAATTTTAGCAATCGGTAAATCAACTGCTGAAGCATATCAGTTAGCTGTTGGTGCAATGGGTGGCGACAACTTTACAAAATACAAGATCACCGAAGAAATTGGTAAAGGAAAAATAAAGATCATCCCGGAAGTACTCATCAATGGAAGTGGCGGAGAAGCAAATCCAATGAATGGTTTACTTGGATTGAAATTAATGGAAATGATTGATGCCACTAAAAAAAATGAAGGTGGCGATGATTTGAAAAAAGATACGACTCCTAAAAAATAGATAATTAAGAGATGAAACAATACCACGATTTAATGCGCCATGTTTTGGACAAAGGCGCAACTAAAACAGACAGAACAGGAACAGGAACAGTAAGTGTTTTCGGATACCAAATGCGTTATGATCTGCAAGAAGGCTTCCCGATGATGACTACAAAAAAAGTGCACATGAAATCCATTTTGCATGAATTGCTATGGTTCTTAAAAGGCGATACCAATATCAAATATTTAAAAGATAATGGTGTAAGCATTTGGGATGAATGGGCAGATGAAAACGGAAATCTTGGTCCTGTTTATGGTTCACAATGGCGCAGTTGGCCTGCAGCAGATGGCCGTCACATCGACCAGATTACACAAGTAATCAATCAAATAAAAAATACACCCGATAGCAGACGAATGATTGTGAGTGCTTGGAATGTTGGAGAAATCGATAAGATGAAATTGCCTCCTTGTCATGCTTTCTTTCAATTTTATGTTGCAGATGGAAAATTAAGTTGTCAATTGTATCAACGAAGTGCAGACATTTTTTTAGGTGTTCCTTTTAACATTGCATCCTACGCCATTTTAACAATGATGGTAGCGCAAGTTTGTAATTTACAAGCAGGAGAATTTATTCATACACTTGGTGATGCTCATTTGTATTCGAATCACATCGAACAAGCAAATTTGCAATTATCACGAGACTTCCGAAAACTTCCAACATTAAAAATAAATCCGGAAGTGAAAGATATTTTCGGATTTAAGTTTGAAGATTTTGCATTGGAAGGTTACGACCCACATCCACATATTAAAGCAGCTGTTGCAGTATAAACAAGTTCAAAGTTTAAAGTTAGAGAGTTTAAAGTTTTGTTCTTTAATTCCAACTTTGAACGTTGAACGTTGAACTAATTTTTATGATCTCAATTATAGTCGCAGTAGCCAACAACAACGTCATTGGGAAAGACAATACATTAATTTGGCATTTACCTGCCGACATGAAATTTTTCAAAGAAAAAACTACCGGCCATTGCATTATCACAGGAAGAAAAAACTATGAATCCATTCCTGATAAATTTCGACCATTACCAAATCGCACCAATATTGTTATTACGCGCCAAAAAGAGTATGCTGCTCCTGGAGCAATTGTTGTGAACTCTATCGAAGAAGCTATTGCAAAAGCAAAAGAAACAGCGGATGAGGAGATTTTTATCATTGGTGGTGCCGAAATATACAAGCAATCCATGCATCTTGTAAATCGAATTTATCTCACTAAAATCAACCATAATTTTGTAGGAGATGCTTTTTTTCCGGAGCTATTAAACTTTCAATGGAAACTTACGTCAGAGACTAAAGGCATATTGGACGAGAAGAACAAATACGAATACGATTTTCTTACTTTCGATAAAATTGCTTAAATTTGGTTCTCGACTTCGCTCGAACTGACAAATTCAAAAAGGGTCAAACTGACAAATTCAAAAAAGGTTCGAATTGACAAGTAAACACGAAAAACTAAACACTACTCACAATGAAATTCAAAACAATTCAACTTTTTACTACAATTGCTTTTATCGCAATTACTTCACTTGTTTACACAGGTTGTAAAAAAGAAGATCCTAAGCCTAAAAATGCAAATGCAGCTGCAGATAACTCAAATGCAGAAAGTGCTTTTGCAGGAATCTGGAAACAAATTAGTACTGTAACAGATAGTTCAAATGCTTTACGCTCACCAGCTACAGGTTGTGCAAGTGCTTCTATCACTCCTTTTGATTTAGTTACATGGCCAAAAACTGTAACTATTAATTTCGGAACAACAAACTGTATGGGTTCTGACGGAAACAACAGAAGAGGTATTATCACAGCTGTATTTACTGGTCCATATTTAGATTCAGGAAGCGTTATCACAGTAACTCTTAGCAATTATTACCACAACGATTATTATATCCAAGGGACACAAACTATTACCAACAAAGGGAATAACGCTGCTGGACACTTGGTTTTCAACGTAGTTGTAAGTGGTGCAACGGTTACTCATCCTACAGATGGTCGTTCTAGTTCATGGAACACAAATCAGGATCGTGAATTTTATGCCGGTTATACTACCAACTTCAATATTTTTGATGATGTGTATCTAATAAGAGGTTCAGCAAATGGCGTTTCAATGGAAGGGGAATCATACAGTATTGTAACCAATTCTGATTTACAAGTAAATGTTGGTTGCCACTGGATTGTAAAAGGCAATTTCACTTTAACGCTAGCGAGCTACCCAACATATCCAATTGTGTTTGATTACGGAACAGGGGTATGCGATGGTAATGCTACTGCTGTTTTGGATGGCACCACTTACAATATTTATATGTACTAGAAACATATAAATCTTTTCATAAAAAAATCCTCTCCGAAAACCGGAGAGGATTTTTTTATGAAATTTTAATTTCTTAAGCAACCTTCAACTTATTCAAAGTTGATTTTTTCAATTTATCTTTTGCGTAACGCAATGTTACATTTAATTCTTTGATTGCTGGATCTGAAGGTGTATCAAACATCATATCCATCATGATGGCTTCACATATCGAACGCAAACCACGTGCTCCTAATTTAAATTCCATTGCTTTCTCAACTATAAAATCCAAGACCCCTTTTTCGAATTTAATTTTCACACCATCCATATCAAACAAATGTGTGTATTGTTTAATCAAAGCATTTTTAGGTTCATTTAAGATGCGCAACAATGTATCTGCATCCAAAGGATTCAAGTAGGTCAATACTGGTAAACGTCCAATTAATTCTGGAATCAAACCGAAGCTTTTTAAATCTTGCGGAGAAACATATTGTAATAAATTTTCCTTGTCTACATTTTCAACTTCTTTATTTACAGAATAGCCGATAGCCTGAGTACTCAATCTACTTCCGATATTTCTGGTGATCCCATCAAAAGCTCCACCACAAATAAATAAAATATTTTTTGTGTTCACCTGAATCATCTTTTGCTCCGGATGTTTTCTTCCACCTTGAGGTGGAACACCAACAACCGAACCTTCCAACAATTTCAATAATCCTTGCTGAACACCTTCTCCTGAAACATCACGTGTAATGGATGGATTATCACTCTTACGGGCAATTTTATCAATCTCATCAATAAATACAATTCCACGTTCAGCAGCAGCCACATCAAAATCCGCAGCTTGTAACAAACGAGATAAAATACTTTCTACATCTTCTCCTACATATCCAGCTTCCGTTAAAACTGTAGCATCTGCAATACAAAAAGGCACATTCAATACTTTAGCAATGGTACGGGCAAGAAGTGTTTTTCCTGTTCCTGTCTCTCCTACCATAATTACATTCGACTTATCTACTTCAATCTCGTCTTTGGCTGTCGTTTTTGTTTGACTTAATATCAAACGTTTGTAATGATTATAAACGGCTACTGAAAGTACTTTTTTTGCATCATCTTGTCCGATGATATATTCATCCAAATGTTTTTTAATCTCAATGGGCTTCATCAATTGAACCGCACTAAAAGTAGAGCTCGTTTTAGAACCTATTTCATCCTTCACAATTGTTTGCGCTTGTGTTACACAGTGATTACAGATATGTCCGGTTATCCCAGCAATCAACACATCTGTATCCTTCTTTGTGCGACCACAAAACGAACATTTTATTTCTTTTTCTTCTTTTGCCATTATTGTTTCAGTAGACAGTAATATACGTGTAATTCTTTGCTAACTGTCATCCCGTGCCACGACACGGGATCTCATCATTGAAAGCAGATATTCTAAAAAGCAGATGCCGTGTCGGAGCACGGCATGACTACTATAGAAAAATATTTTGCTCCAATTTTTTTTATTTTGATTTGATTAAAACTTCATCTACCATACCGTATGATTTAGCTTCTTCAGCAGTCATCCAGTAATCGCGATCACTGTCAGCCCATACTTTCTCGTATGTTTGTCCGCTATGAGTAGCAATAATATCATACAATTCCTTTTTCAATTTTTGAATTTCACGAGCAGTGATTTCGATATCGGAAGCTTGTCCTTCTGCTCCACCCAAAGGTTGGTGAATCATCACACGTGCATGTTTCAAAGCAGCACGTTTTCCTTTTGCTCCTGCACACATCAATACTGCACCCATTGAAGCTGCCATACCTGTACAAATTGTGGCTACATCCGGAGTTATGTATTGCATGGTATCATAAATCCCTAAACCTGCATAAACAGAGCCACCCGGACTGTTCAAATAAATCTGAATATCTTTTTTACCATCTACTGATTGCAAGAACAATAACTGAGCTTGAATAATATTTGCTACCTGATCATCGATACCTGTACCTAAAAAGATAACACGATCCATCATCAAACGAGAAAAAACGTCCATTTGAGTAACGTTTAATTGACGCTCTTCAATAATGTATGGAGTAACATTTGAAATATTGTGTTTTGTGTATGAATCAAATGTATTTCCACTGATTCCTTTGTGCTTTACAGCGTATTTTCTGAATTCGTTGTCGTTAAACATAGATTTTGGTTTAAAAGGTTTTTAAATACTGTTACAATGTACAAACAAAACTCATTTCCTAAAAATTATTTGTCCTATTATGTATGATTTCTTGGTTCTCGACTCCGCTCGAAGTGACTATACAACAAGCATTGCGTATAAAAAGTTTATGCTTTTTTAAAGAAATCGTCATAAGCCACTTCTTTGTTCTCCAATGTGAATTTGGTCTTGAACAACTCCATCACTTTTTGTCCGTACAATTTCTCATACAACTTCTTAGCCTCTTCCTGGTTAGAAAGCACGCGTTGCGCTGTTTGATTCAATTCCTCATCACCCATCGGGCCTTGACCCATTTGAGCAAATTGCTGAAGGATCAATTCTTTTGTATGATCTACAACTTCGTCTTTAGTAACTTCAAGATTGTTTTCTTTGATAATTTTGTTCTCGATCAACTGCCATTTTAGTCCTTTTGAATAGTTCTCGAATTCTGAATCTACTTGTTCAAATGTTACAGGCTTTTCATTTGCTGCAACTATCCATCTTTTCAAAAATTCTGTAGGTAAGTTAAAATTAACTTTGTTCATCAAATGTTCCACAACATCGTTATAAAATTTACGTTCGCTGTCATTCACAAACATATTCGCTAATTCATCTTTGATTTTAGCTTTGAATTCTTCTTCAGTAGAAATAGTTCCTTCACCATAAATTTTATTAAAAAATTCTTGGTTGATTTCAGCTGCTGCCAAACGACTAACACCCTTAACGGTAAATTGCAATTTGCAATTCAAGCTTTCTGCCTTTTCTTTATCGATACCAAGCAAAGCAGCTAAATCAGTAGCATTTTCTGAAATCGTATTCGCTTCAAGCACTACTTTATCATCATTCTTTAATCCGATTAACGCTTTTTTAGTTGCTTCATCTTTTACTCTGTCTAAAAATAATGAACCTGTTTTAAAAATGCCACCAGCAACAATTTCTCCATTTGCATCCAATTCAACAAAATCACCATTTAATAAATCAGCGTCTCCAGAAACTTCTACGTTCTCTACTTTCCCGTAACGTTTAGCGATATCCGTAACGTATTTGTTTACCAAGTCATCATCAATTTTAACAGTTTGGTAAACGAATTTATCTTTCGGAGAAAGGTCAACATTGAATTTAGGAGCTAAACCCATTTCGTAAAGAAATTCGAATTCTTGTTGGTTGTCCCAATCAATCACGCTATCCGCCTTTGGCAATGGATTACCCAATACTTCAATTTTGTTTTCGTGTAAATAAGTATACAACGAATCGCTTAATAGCTTATTAATCTCTTCAACCATGATGGACTTTCCGTACATTTTTTTAATCATGCCTGTTGGCACTTTTCCCGGACGGAAACCTGGTATAGAAGCTTTTTTCTGATAATCTTTTAATGCAGTTTCCACTTTAGGCAAATAATCATTTGCTACCACTTTCACTTTTAATACTGCGTTTAATTCGTCAATGTTTTCTTGAATGATGTTCATTGTAATTTATATTTGATTGATATTAAATTTGTCTGTTTTGTAAAGGGACACAAAAATAAGAATTTTATGCCTAGATTATATAAAATAAGCCAATAAACCTCTCCTTTTTCAAAGAGAGGTCTGGGTGAGATTTGCATAAAGGGTTATTTTATGTAATCTCAGTATTTGAGGACTTTTTAAGGCAAAAAAAGTCCCGTTTTATTGAAAAAACGGGACTTTTTAGGTAAATTATAGATGATTATAATTATGCTAATCTTACGTTAACAGCATTTAAACCTTTTTTGCCTTCTTGAACTTCAAAAAGAACTTCGTCATTCTGACGGATTTCTTCTTTCAATCCTGACACGTGAACAAAAAATTCTTCACCTGAGTCATTTGCTTTAATAAAACCAAATCCTTTTGTTTCATTAAAAAACTTTACATTTCCATTTTTCATTTTTGATAATAATATTTTGATTAATAATTACTGCAAAGATACACTAAATAAATGGTAAAGGGTGAAATATTTTGATTTTACAGCATTTTAGGGGGAAACTCAACAAAAATCAGCTAATTTCCAGGTTAATTACCCTTCAATTAGTCTTTTGAAAGTCCTTTCAATGTATTTTTCAGTAGGCAATAGGGATCTTTGAATTCTTCTTGCATAAAAGATGCTGTCCATAATTTCACGTTGCTTTTCTTCAACTAGTTCCTTTTGATAAACTATAATTTGTTTCTGTTTTCGGGTTATTTGTAAGGTTCTGAAAACAATAATTGTAATAAGGGCGACAGAAAATGCAACAATCGCAATAAGCCAGATGAGAATATTTTGACGTTTTTTCTCAGCTTTTGCTACGAATTCCTTCTTTTCTTGTTCGGCTTTTAAGGCATCCTGCTTTTTTTCGAATTCATAAGTCATCTCATGCCGTATAATTTCTTTATTTTTTTCTTCATTATAAAGACCGTCCTTTGCATCAGAATAGCGTTCATAATAATGAATCGATTTTTTATACTCACCTTTTGATTCATATAGTTTACTAAGCTCCTCATAGGTATTTACCAAATGATGTTGATAGCCTATTAAGGTATCAATTTCTAATGCTTCTAAATAATATTTTTCTGAAATACCGTATTTCTTTTGTGTCGAATAAATCCCGGCAATATTTCCCAAATTAATTGTTAAACTTCTTTTATCCCCAATTTCTTTCGCCAAGTTCATTGCTTGGAAATCAAAGTCCAATGCTAAATTAAAGAGTGAATCCCGAGCAACTGAACGGCTACTTTTCTCAGCTAATTGCTTGTATACAATACCAATATTACCTAATTGATTCATCTTTCCATCCACATTTCCAATTTCTTCGTTGATTTTTATGCTTTTGTTATAACAATCTAATGCCTTTTTATAATCTCCTCTATCTGAATACACCAATCCTATCATACCTAAATGACGTGCCATACCAGATTTATTTCCAATCTCTTCATCAATTGAAAATGCTTTGAAATAATACTCAAGTGCTTTTTGGCTATCTTTTTGACTATTATAAACTAATCCAAGATTTCCAAAAACTGTAGAAATCATATTCTTGTTTTTTAGTTCTTTAGCCATTTTTAACGACTTAAAAAAACTGGATAAAGCATCTGGAAAGTTGCCTTTATAATAATTTACCAAGCCACTATTTGAGCAAGAAGATGCTATTCCTTTTTTATTGCCCAGTAGTTCGTCAATTTTCAAGGACTTATTAAAATAATCAAGAGCATTAGAGTAATCGCCTTTATTCATATACACGACACCCAAATTTCCATAACGTTTCGCTTTTCCGGCTTTATCATTAATTTCTTCATCTATTTTTAATGCTTTAGATAAATTATCCAGTGCATTCACATAGTCGCCTTGCTCTTTACACAAAACACCAATATTATTGAAGGCTGTAGCTTTTTTATTTAACAAAAGTGAATCGCTATATTTTACGTTATCGGAAGACAACAGTTGATCAGACAGGCTAATTACACTATTGGCGTAACGAAATGCTTCATGATACATTCCTATATTTATAAACTCTCGAGACACCGTATTTAAATAATTCATTTTGGATGTATCCGTTTTTTCGATCGCGATAAGAGAAAGCAATGAATCAATTTTTCTATTTTGAGCACAACAAGTTTCAGCAGTTGTTGCTAACAACACTCCAATTAAAATAACATACAATCGCAGTTTCACAAACATTCTAATGCTCCTTTAAGCGAATTAAATTTTTGTTAATATATTTTTCTGTTGGCAATAACGATTGCTGAATGCGTTTAGCATAATAAATACTATCCAACACTTCACGTTGCTTTTCCTCCACTACTACTTTTTGTTGTTCAATGATTTGTTTTTGCTGACGAGTTAAACGTAGAGATCTAAAAACAATGATTGCAACAATTGCAACCGCAAGTGCCACAATGGACAGGAGCCAGAAAAAAATGTTTTGTCTTTTTCTATCCGTTTCTGCTAATGCTTCTTTTTTATCTAGTAACGTTTTGCTCGCAACTTCCTTTTTATCGAACTCATAATTCATTTCATGCTTAGTAATTTCATTATTTTTCTCTTCATTAAAGAGTGAATCTTTTGATTGAGAATACAGCTTAATGTGCTTCAATGAATTTTTATAATCACCTTTCAGATAATACAATTCACCTAATCCCTCGTGCATTTCTTTTATTTGACTAAGAGAACCGAGAGTTGAATCTAGGGATAAGGCTTTTAAAAAATATCGCTCTGCTTCCTTATAATTTTTCTGAGCTATATGAATACTAGCGATGTTTGAGTAATTCATGGCTTCACCAAATAGATTACCTTGATCTTTCTCTAACGATAAAGATTCCAAAAAATAGGCCATTGCCTTCTCGTATTCTCCTTTCAACTGGTCGTAAGGCGTACCAGATTTCAATGCTGAATCAGCCAGATTTTGAAAGGCAGAACCAACTGAAATTAAATTATTTGCTGTTTCAAAATCATTCCCCAACTGTTTGGAGGTAGAAAGTGCCATCATAGAGTATTCTAATTGTTTGTAAGCGTCCCCTTTCTTACTATACACAATAGCTATATTTCTGAGATCAATTGACATATCATATTTGTTACCTAATTTCCTTCCCACTTTTAATGACTTTAAATAATACTCTATGGCTTTTTCATACTGCTTCTGATCCGAATAGATATTACCAATATTTCCCAAAATATTTCCAACCGCTCTTTCTTGATTGAGGGACTCACTTAATTTTAAAGCTTTCAGTTGATATTCCAGGGCTTTAGGATAATTGCTTTGTCCAAAATATGCATTACCGATTTCTCCTATTGATTTTGCCTTTGCAATTCTCACCTGTCTTAATGTTACAGGATTGTTTGTTTCAGCTTCAATCTGTTCCCATATTTTTAGCGCGGTAGTATTGTAGCCAAGTGCTATATAAAAATTGCCTTTATCAAAATTAAAAACTCCTAAAAGGTAATTGGATTTAGCAATTCCTTTCAGCCAACCTTTTTCTTTGGTTCCTATATTAATTTTCTCGGCCAATTTAAGAGCTTGCGAGCTACAAATGATTGCTGTATCTAAATTGCCCCACAATTCAATAGCGAGTTGATTAAGATGATTTACTTTATTCGTATCTGCCTTATCCTTTTTTAATAGAAAAATGAGGGAGTCTGCAACTGGAGTTTGCGAACATAGTAGTTGAACTAAAAATAGTCCCAACATAAGTAAAAAAATAGCACTTTGTTTCTTTTTCATTCTTTGCTAAAATAAGAAAATGCACTGAATTAATCGTATGAAATAATTATATTCGCTGATAGAAATTTCAAAAAACAAATGAGAAATCATTTTTATGTATTGATTTATTTATTAATTCTTTCAACTTTTAGTTGTGCTCAACAAAATGTAATCGATTCACTTCTTCTCCAAATTAAATCAGGAGCTGCTGACACAAACAGAGTAATCTATTTGTGCGATTTAGCCTGGGAATACAAAAACATTGGGAAATATGATACTGCTATCTATTATAGCGAAACAGGCTATACTTTAGCTGAAAAAATAGATTACAAAACTGGAGTTGCTTCTGCTTATAATACTTTGGGAGTAATCTATCAAATACATGGCAATTACTCAGAGGCACTTAACTATTTTTTTAAAACACTGAAGATTGCGGAAGAAACCGGAAACAAAAGTCGCATGCAAGCAACACTAGGAAACATAGGAGTTGTGTATAAAAAAAAAGGTGACTATCCTAAATCATTGGATTACTATTACAAAGCCTTAAAAATAGCTGAAGAAATAGGCCACAAAGATGGTATTGCCGTTTGGATTTCAAACATTGGAAACATTCATACACGTATTGGAAACTATGATAAAGCTTTGGTAAACTATTTCAAGGCATTAAAATTAGCTGAACAAAATGGTAATAAAGAATCGCAATCAACTAATCACGGAAACATTGGAAGTGTTTATTTCTACCAGGAAAATTATCCGAAAACGTTAGAGCATTTTTCTAAAGCACTTAAACTGAGTGAAGAATTAGGCGACAAACAAGCAGTTGCAATTCATGTGGGGAATATTGGAAATGTCTATTTTAAACAAAAGGAATTCGATCAAGCATTGGATTACTTTTTTAAAACGTTAAAACAACGAGAAGAACTTGGAGACAAAGAATTAACTGCAACTACTTTAGATAATATAGGAGCAACCTATTTAGAATTAAAAAAATATGTGGAAGCAGAAAAATAGTTACTCGAAAGCTTAAAGTTAAATAAAACTACAGGAGTGCTTGAAGGAGAAATGCAAACCGAAAACACCCTTAGTATGCTTTATACAAAAACCAATCGTTTCCAGCTGGCGCTTGAGCATTATAGAAATTCAATGAGTATAAAAGATACCTTGTTTAACATAGAGAAGAATTCAGAAGTTACTCGAAAAGAAATGAATTATGAGTTTGATAAAAAGGAAGCTGTTGCAGAAGCCGTACATAAGAAAGAATTGGAGAACCAGCAAGCAATTGCTAACGAAAAAAGCCGCAAACAAAGTATTATTACTTGGTCGGTGATCTTCGGATTTATATTAGTTGCGACTTTTGCTGCGTTCATTTTCAGTTCCTTACGCACCACTAGAAAGCAGAAAAAAATCATTGAACTACAAAAAGAACAAGTAGAAAAGCAAAAACAAATTGTTGAAAATCATCAAAAAGAAATTATCGATAGTATCACTTATGCTAGGCGAATTCAGAATTCTTTATTGCCAACAGAAAAATATATTGAGAAAAACATTAAACGATTGAAGAAAAGATGATAAAAAAAGGAGCTAAAAAAGCTCCTTTTTTTGTGCGGATGAAGGGACTTCCTTCGGCTTCGCTCTGGACAGGCTTCTCGTGAATGTGTAGAACGAAAAAATCCCGAAGATTCGGGATTTTTTTGTGCGGATGAAGGGACTTCCTTCGGCTTCGCTCTGGACAGGCTTCTCGTGAATGTGTAGAACGAAAAAATCCCGAAGATTCGGGATTTTTTTGTGCGGATGAAGGGACTCGAACCCCCACGCCTTTCGGCACCAGATCCTAAGTCTG
>CAYWAV010000075.1:0-18533 GCA_964456225.1 uncultured Chitinophaga sp.
AGTTTGTACTTGAAATTTCCGGAAACAGAACGACTCGGAAGGATCATTACGGAGACGTATTATATAAAGTTAGAAGAGCGTTTGTTGAGTCTGCAGTTTAAAACCGCAAAAGAAAGGTATCAGCATTTTGTTTTGTCAAAGCCTTCTTTATTACAAAGAACTTCCTTAGGACAAATTGCTTCATATCTAGGAATCACGCAAGAGACCTTGAGTAGAATAAGAGCTGAGGTTTAAATTAGCACTTCACTTCGCAACTAAGAATCTTTCAATTTACAGAGTTTTTACATTAGAAATCTTCGCTCCGTAATTTTCTTCTGTTCTTTCTTTTGATTCTCCAATAGAAAGAACAAAAGAAAGATTGTCAACCCTTCGACTTCGCTCTGGATAAACTTCAACCAACCTAAAGATTTTTATTTTATCCGCAAATCGCCTCGCTTTGAGGCCATAAATTTTTGATTTGAACTTTTTCATTTTTTCTTATTCTATTAATATGAAGTTCATGAATGCAAAGTGTTTCGTGGTCGTCCACGCATTACTCTGAAATAATAAAACTTGAGACGAATGTGATTTACGAAGACGCGGGAAGCAATCGTCCGGCCTTGATTCTTTTGGTTCTTTTCTGATTAAGCAGAAAAGAACAGAGGCAAATTCCGGAGCTAAAACCACTTAGGTAAAGAAAGTATATTGAAACACTCAAATGTTTAAGGTGAACCTAATGATCCTTCGTGGTATAGTATAAAATACCCATCAAGAAGCGAAAATCTTCGTTTTTGACATTTATCAAAAACTCCCTCATATCTCCTCTCTAATTTTGTCCCATAATTTAAAACTAAAAAAAATGAAAAGACCATCAAATGCGTTTATTGCTGCCTCATGGTTAGCACTATTCACCGGAGCTGTTGCTTACAACATCGGATTGTGGAACGCTCAAATGCTGTTAAATGAAAAAGGTTATTATTTCACTGTATTAATGTTTGGATTGTTCTCTGCCGTGTCCTTGCAAAAAGCGGTTCGGGATCAGTTAGAAGGAATTCCTGTAACCGGAATTTATTATGGAATAAGTTGGTTCTCCACCATCCTTTCCATTTTATTATTAATTATTGGTTTGTGGAATGCTTCATTATTACTAAGTGAAAAAGGATTTTATGGAATGTCGTTCATGCTTGCCTTGTTTGGTTCCATTGCTGTACAAAAAAATGTACGCGATTGCCAACTGAGCGATAAGGAAGAAAATAAACTCGATAATCAAGAGCAAATATGAAAGAGGCAACTAAAACACCCGACTCCGCCAAGGCTATGTCGGGCAAGAAAGAAAAAGTAACAGCACTTGTGCTGTTGCTTTTTATCGGCTGTATTGGAATGACTTTTATTCCTCCAATTTGTCAGGATATTAATTACCATCATTTTGCTGATAGAAGTGAATATTTTTCTATTCCTAACTTTTGGAATGTAGTTTCCAATTTGCCTTTTTTAATTATTGGAGGGTTGGGAATGTTATTCGTTACTTTTAATACTAAAAAACGAATTGCTCCTGTTCTTCAACCCAGTTATTTTATTTTCTTTTTCGGAATACTGCTAACCGGATTGGGCTCATCCTACTATCACTGGAATCCTAATAATCTAACGCTGTTGTGGGATCGATTGCCAATGACGATTTCTTTTATGTCCTTTTTCTCAATAATTATCGGAGAATTTATCGGGACAAAACATTCACGTATTCTTTTGATTTCACTTTTGACTTTAGGAATTGCTTCAGTGTTTTATTGGAATTACTCCGAATCAATTGGTTGTGGCGATTTAAGAATGTACATGGCGATTCAATTTTTTCCTATGGTATTGATTCCTCTTATTATGGTTTTGTTTAAGCCAGGAAATTATCCTGCAAAGTATTTATGGTTTGTTTTGTTGGCCTACGTTATTGCTAAAGTTTTTGAACGATTCGATTTGGAAATTGCCTACTTCTTTCCTTTAAGCGGACATTCTGTCAAACATTTTTTTGCTGCAATTGCGCCTTGGGTATTTTTGATTGGGCTGAGAAATAAATGATGAAAGTATCCTTTTCTTACTTCACAATCGTTGTTTTATTCCAATCGCTACAGGCGATAAATCATATTTACCTAAATAAATAAAAATCATTTTTATTATAATAATCATAAAAATCTGCGTTCCAATTTTGTTGGCCAGGTTGTTAATACTATTAATTCAATATCTTTATAGTCACATGAAAACAATCTTTAAAATTATAGCATTAATTCTTGTTTCTGTAGCAATATCTTGTTCGTCAGATGCACCAAAAGAAGTCGCAAAATCCCTTGACTTCTGTTCCAGCATTCATTGCGAACAACAAACAGGACTTTCTTCTATTGACTCCCTTACAAATCATTTTAAAAATAAAACAGGTGTTTGTGCTCTGGAAGATGGTGGTGGTTCTATGGTGGCTCGTGCGTGGCTTTGCGAAAATGCTCAAAAAACAATCGATGTTCAGTATTTTATTTTCTCTACCGATAATGTCGGATTGATTGCTGTCGATTATTTAGTGCGTGCAGCCGACAGAGGTGTAAGAGTGAGAATACTCATCGATGATATTATGGTGGAAGCCGATGAAGAACAATTATTGACTTTAGATGCTCACGAAAATATTTCCATTAAAATTTACAATCCAAGTATTAATATTGGAAAAAATATTTTGCAGAAAATTGGGAGTCTGAATGCCAATTTCAGGAACGCGAACCAACGAATGCATAACAAAACATTTACGGTAGATGGCAAAGTAGTAATTACAGGCGGACGAAATATTGCTGATGAATATTTTGATTTCGATCATGAATATAATTTTCGTGACAGAGATGTGTTGCTGATTGGTGGTGTTGTTAGAAATGTAGAAAAGTCGTTCGAACAATTTTGGAACAGTGGTATTAGTCAAGATATTGTATCTATTATTGATGCTAGTAAATATCAATTAAAAACTTCACAACAATTTGAAACGCTACATCAATACGCTTGTGATTCAAATAATTTTTGGCCACAAGTAAGAACCGAAATTAAAAACATTCCAAAAACATTTGAAGCGATACAAAAATCAGGAAGATTGCAGTGGGTGGACAGTGTAGTGTTTGTGAGTGATTTGCCGGGTAAAAATGATGGCACTCATGGATTAGATGGAGGTGGTGTGAGCACGAGTGCTTTAATCGAACTGGTAAAAAATGCCAAGCATTCCATTGTCATTCAAACACCTTATTTAATTACCACCAGTTTAGGAAAGAATCTGTTTAAGGAAGCAGTTGCTCGTGGAGTGAAAGTTAAAATAATGACCAACAGTTTAGCATCCACAGATAATGTGGAAGCATTTAGCGGATACCAGCGTGATAGAATGGAATTATTAAAAACAGGAGTAAGGGTATTTGAATACAAGCCTGATGCAGCAATTCGTAAAAGTATTATGACAGGGGCTTTGCAGAAGAGCATCGATTTTACTCCGATTTTTGGTTTACATGCAAAGTCGATGGTAATTGATGGTGAAATAACGGTGATAGGAACATTTAATTTAGATCCCCGCTCCGCAAATTTGAATACGGAATGTATAACCATAATTTATTCTCCCGAAATTACCAAAGCAGTATTAAAAGGAATGGAAGAAGAACTGAAGTCTGAGAATTGTTGGGAAACTACCTATAACTTCAATCCTGATAATGTTGCAGGTGTAAAGAAGAATTTTAAAGCAGGAGCAATGAAAGTAATTCCCAAAGGTATTCTGTAATTTACTTGGTAGTTTTTATAGGAGTGCTGATTGCTTTTTGCAACACAATGTTTTTTTCAATTTCGAAAACATAGTTCGCTTTATCAAAAACATTGATGTCTTGTGTGTAATCTGAAAAGCCAGCACTGCTAACCTTTAAAATGTATTTTCCCGGTTCCACAGCAAAAATATATTTTCCCGTTTGTGGATTTACTTCTTTAGAATCAATTTCTTCATTTGTTTTTTTATCCAGAATGGTGATTGTTGCCTCTAACTCTTTTTTAGAAGTATCCACTGTCGATACATTCCCTATGATTACTGATAGATTTCTTTCAATATCATTAAACGTGATTTTGTAAATGTCCAAGTCTCCAAACCCTTCTTTTCTATAAGCTGATATGTAAGCATCTCTTCGGTTTTGTGCCAAACTTATTTGCATGTTATCTTCTGGAGTGTTAATCGGGTAGCCAATATTTGTGGGTGGTCCAAACGCTCCTGTTTCCGAAATAAATTTCGATTTAAAAATATCATAGCCACCCATTCCTGTATGTCCTTGAGATGAAAAGTATAAAATATTATTTTTTTCATCCAGCATAGGGAAATTCTCATCGTATTTAGTATTAATAGTTGGACCCAAATTTTTTGGATTCCCCCATTTTCCGTTTGGTAATTTTTGTACTTGGTAAAGATCGCAGCCACCAAATCCACCTGGACGATCACTAGCAATAATTAATGAGTTGCCGTCTTCTGTTACGCAAGCTTCCAAATCAAAGTATGCTTTTTTGTTTATTGGTCCACCCAAAACGGTTGCTTCCGGTAGCGTTTGTTTTTTGCCAGTTACAGTAGAAATAAAAAGTTCATCTGCACTTGCTTCGTGATACATGTATACAATCACTGTTTTTCCGCTCGGTGTTAGATACACACATTCTTCATCTTCTTCTGTGTTAATCAATGGTCCTGCATTTTTGCCTCTAGTCCATTCCCCATTTTCTACTTTAGAAACATAAATGTCGGACGTATAATAACCGTCATCACTTTCATTTTTTCCAAGAGTAGAAGATCTACGGGTTGTATAATACATGTTGGCTTCATCTTCCGAAACGAATGGATAAAAATCTGGCGCTTTGGAGTTGATGTCTTTGCCAAGATTTTCGAATGACACATTCACAGGTTTTTTGACTAGTTCTTTTGCGCTTTCACAATTTTCGATATAGCGGTTGGACAATTCAATTTCCTCTGGATTCGCTTCTTTATTGTATTTATTAAAGAAGCCTATGGCTTTATCAAATTCATAATGATACATGTAAGCCATGCCTGTATACAATAGTAAATCGTATTTGTAAACGTCCCTCGATAGTACAAACTCGAAATACGGAATGGCTTTTGAACGATCGTCATTCACATTTAGATAACAAATTCCAATGTTTCTGTTTAGCTCAATGTCGTGCGGAGAGTTTCTCGCCACCTTCAATAATTCTTTCAGGGCACGGTTATAATCTTCGTAACCCATAAAGGTTTTTGCAGCTTTTTTTAATTCTTTGGGGCTCTTTTTTTGAGCGAATCCAACATTGCAAACAAGCAATAGAGATAGCAGGATAATGGAGATACGTTTAAGCATGAAGCTAAATTAGTGAAAATGGAGTTACTATGAGCATTCGTAAGGATAGCAACGCAGATTTAGTAAGATTTTTATGATAAAAAATGATTTTTTTGTTACTGTGCTTAAAATATGATTTTATCGCCTTTGGCTATTTTGATACAGGTTGTTTCGGCTACTTCTCCTAGCTTCTTTGTCTGCTCTCAAGCCCCATCTTTAACCATCGGAATAACCATCGGAAATATTATTATAGTATTGTCTTTTATTATTATAATAGTAAGTAAATCAATTAAATATGATATTGCAACCATCGGAATAACCATCGGAATTATTTAATTATAATTGTTATACTAATTGAATAAAGACCTACCTTTGTGGGATGGCAAAGAGGATTGAATTGTATACTGACCCAACAGCAATGGAACCTATATTTCCGGATGATACTTCTGGCAAATTGGATGCATTGGCTATTCAGTTGCTTGAAAAGGCTGCAAAATTATCTGGCTGTTTACACCCAATTACTACCGAAGCTGTTGCCGATTTTTTAAGTCCTATGAATAGCTACTATTCTAATTTAATAGAAGGGCATGATACGCATCCCTTGGATATTGAACGTGCTTTAAAAAATGATTATTCAAAAGACAAAGAAAAACGTAATCTTCAAAAAGAAGCACATGCTCATATCTGTGTTTATAAATCCATTTTGGAGGAAGCTAAAAACAAATCGGAATACAACCCTGTAACATCCGCTTATCTTAAAAAAATTCACAAGCTATTTTATGATTACTTGCCAAAAGCCTTTCGACATGTAAAAACAAAAGAAGGAAATGAAAAGGAAGTTGTTCCTGGAGCTTTTAGAAATATGGAAGTAGAAGTAGGGAGACATATTGCACCTCATTATAAAAAGTTGGATACATTTATGGCTCGTTTCGAAAAAGTATATCATCCTAATATGAATGAGAATAAGTTGAAACGCATTATTTCCATTGCAGCATCTCATCATCGTTTGGCCTGGATTCATCCCTTTTTAGATGGAAACGGAAGAGTGGTGCGTTTGTATTCTGATGCTTGCTTTATGCTAGAAAAAACACATGCTTCCGGTTTGTGGTCCATTTCTCGTGGCTTAGCTCGAACAAACAAAGAATACAAAGAGCGATTGGCAAATGCCGATTTGCTTCGACATGGAGATTATGATGGTAGAGGAAATTTATCCAATAAATTTTTAATTGAATTTTGCGAATACTTTTTAAAAGTAGCGATTGATCAAATTGATTTTATGTACACCATGATGGATGCTGAAAATATGCTCAAGCGTATTGAAAGCTTTGCAAATTTTATGATAGTGAAAGGGAAAATGAAAGCCGAAGCAAAATATATTTTGATGGATTTATTTTTAAAAGGAAAAATTTCCAAAGCAGAAGCCATGCGCATAACCAATACTTCTGATAAAACTATAAAACTTATTGCCGAAAGCTTAGTTGAAATGGAACTTCTTACAATAAAAAAGGAAGGCATTCACATGATGTATTATGTGCATTATCCCATTTCGTTTTCACCTTTTGTTTTCCCTGGACTATATCCTGCAGATAAAGAAATTGATATTGTAAATGCAGTGTAATAGAACCCCAAACTTGATTCGGGGTTCCAATAATATACAGTCTTCTCCCAACTCCCGACTCAGCTCTCCCTTACTTCTTCACAGCCCATCTCAATTTAGCGCTCTTCGCTCTTGGATTTGCAAAACATTCCTCCGCTGATGCCCTTATTGGATCGGGTGCAACTTCACTATAAATACCTTCTCTAAAAAAATACTGAAATGCTTTTTTTACTCTGCGATCTTCTCCTGAATGAAAAGAAAGTATAGCTACTCGTCCGCCTGGCGCCAATGCATCCGGAAGTTTATCTAGAAATTGATCCAATACTCCAAATTCATTGTTGACTTCAATTCTCAAAGCCTGAAAACAGCGTTGGCAGGATTTCTTAATCTCATCTTTATTCAACTTTCTCGGAAGAGTTTCCAATGCTTCTGTTATAATTTGTTTTAATACAGTTGTTGTTTCTACAATTCTTCCTTTTGAAATTGCCGTAACAATTGCTTTTGCTATTGGTTCATAAAATGGTTCGTCAGCATTTTCAATAAACAAGTTTTCCAATTTATCCTGAGAAATAGTTTTTAAAAGCGTGGCAGCCGATTTCCCACTTGTAGGATTAAGTCTCAAGTCTAAAGGACCTTCCACTTTAAAGGAAAAACCTCGCTCCGGATTATCTATTTGCATGGACGACACACCTAAGTCTGCTAAAACAAAATTAAGTGGACCAGCTTCTGCAGCAATAATGTCTATCCCCGAAAAATTCATTTTTTTGATTGTCAATACTTCAGGTCCATAACCTAATACAGCAAGGCGCTCTTTGGTACGAGGTAATTCAAAGGGATCTACATCCGTTGCATAGAGATGACCAAAAAAATTACTTCCGCTTCCCTTCTCCTGAGGGAGAAGGTGTCCGAAGGACGGATGAGGCGCGGAGCGTGTCCCCCTCTTCGAGGGGGTCGGGGGAGTTTTCAAACACTTCAAAATCTCCAAACTATGTCCTCCATAACCTAAGGTAGCATCCAAGCCAATTTCTCCCGGAACAATTTTAAGGATGTCCATAATCTCTTTTACACAAATAGAACGATGCATTCCTGCAGGCGTTCTCCCTTGCTCCATCACCTTTTCAATGTCTGCAGCATAAAGCTCCGGCTGTTGTTCTTTGTATTTTTCTTTAAAAGCTTTTGGGTGCGTTCCTTTATAGCGTTCTCTGCGGGTATGTTTTGGTTTTTCCTCTTCCATGCTTAAAGATAGTATTAATTTGAAAAGGAGAATTGAAATAGGCTCAATGGATTTATTTTATACTATTTGAGTTTATAATTGGCTTCTAGTTTTCCATCTTTCTTCAACTTCTCAATTTTCCTAACCATTCTTATCCGCAACGCTTTGTCCTCCACAATTTGAAATTTAGTTTTACTTATTTTTTTTCCTCTGCCATCCAAAAGCAACCAAGCATATTCTTCTTTCTTTGCTTTTTTTGATAAACCTGAAAACCATTTATCAAAAACTCTGGCATCTTTATACAAATTATAAATTTTTGATTTTTCCTCTTCCGGCAAACTCAAAAAAAATCTTCTAGTAACTAAGTGAGCATCCTCTGGAGGAGTCAAATCATGTAATGTGTAGTTTGGTGAATGAGCCATGATTGGAATATTTATATAGTATAACGTAGGAAAGTGTGGAAGTAACATGTGACTTAAGAATATTCTTACGAAGAATGTCTCCTTCTGGAGTGGGCAGGTCCGAAGGACTATAGGGAGGGCTTCCTCGAAAGCATTTTGTTTATCCAAATATTCACCTTATTTTAGTTACGGATAAAACGATAACCCTTTTTATATATGTCTGACATAAAAGAAATAACAGAAGCACTCGTTAAATTTCGTGACGAACGCGATTGGTCACAATTTCATGATACTAAAAACTTAGCTGTTGCTATTTCAATTGAAGCTGCCGAATTAAATGAGTTGTTTCTTTGGAAAGATGCGAAAGATTCTGAAAGTGTAGATAAAGCAAAAATAAAAGAAGAACTGGCAGATGTTTTAGCCTATTCTTTATTATTAGCTAACAAGCATGGCTTTGATGTAAAACAAATTGTACTTGACAAAATAAAATGCAACGGAGAAAAATATCCTGTTGATAAGGCAAAGGGATCTGCTAAGAAATACAATGAGCTATAAATGATAGTATATCGTTCAACAAAAAAAGAATTTCAGGAAGAAGTTGAAAGAGGGGATATCGACTTAACAATTGAAAAGAAATTCTTCGAAATTTTTCATAAACGGACTTCTGGCAAAGAAGTAGAGTCCTGGTGGAATTCCCTGCACTACATGTCATCCGTGCTCAATGATTCTTCTATTCCTGATAATGTTGGAGTAGCCATTGAATGTCAAATCCCACAAACAAGCAAACGTATAGATTTTGTTATTTCAGGAAATGACGAACACAATAAACCCAATGTGGTAATTATTGAATTGAAGCAATGGAAGTCTGCCGAGATGAGTGAAAAGGATGGCATTGTAAGAACTGCTTTAGGTAAAGGTTTGCATGAAACCAATCATCCTTCCTACCAAGCTTGGTCTTATGCGGCTTTATTGCAGGATTACAGTGAAACTGTTAGAAACGAAAATATTACATTAAGCCCTTGTGCTTATCTTCACAATTACGTTGAAGATACTGTCATTCGTAATCCGTTTTATTCTGATTATTTAGAAAAAGCTCCCGTTTTCTTAAAAAGAGATCCTCATAAATTAAGGGATTTTATCAAGCGATTTGTGAAAACAGGTGACGATGGCGAAATTCTTTATCGCATTGATCAAGGCAAGATTAGACCATCTAAACAATTGGCTGAAAGTTTAGCATCCTTGTTAAAAGGGAATCAAGAATTTATAATGTTGGATGAGCAAAAGCTTGTTTACGAAACAGCATTGTTGTTAACCGAAAAATCTAAGACGGAAGGAAAGAAAGTACTGATTGTAGAAGGTGGACCTGGAACAGGGAAGTCTGTTGTTGCAATAAATTTGCTTACAGAAATAACGCGCAGAGACATGTTAACGCAATACGTTACTAAAAATGCTGCTCCTCGTGCTGTTTACCAAAGTAAACTAACGGGTACATTAACAAAAACTAGATTTGCTGCTTTGTTTCAAGGTTCTGGAAGTTTTATTGATGTTGAAAAGGATGCGTTTGATACTTTGGTTGTAGATGAAGCACACCGTTTGAATATGAAATCTGGAATGTTTCAACATTTGGGCGAAAATCAAATAAAGGAAATTATGAATGCTTGTAGATGTAGCATTTTCTTTATTGATGAAAACCAAAAAGTGACGATGAAGGATGTGGGGACAAAAGATGAAATAAGAAAACAAGCAAAAGAATTAGGGGCCGAAGTAATAGAATTACAATTGAGCTCTCAGTTCCGTTGCAATGGTTCGGATGCGTATTTGTCTTTTTTGGACAATCTTTTACAAATTAGAGAAACGGCAAATCGTGATTTAAAAGAAGTGAATTACGACTTTAAAGTATGTGATTCACCAGCAGAGTTACGTGACCTAATTTTTGAAAAGAATAAAGAGAAGAACAGCGCTCGGATAGTGGCGGGTTATTGTTGGGACTGGAAAAGCCAGAAAGATAACAAAGCAATGGATATTTCATTTCCTGAATACAAATTTGCAATGAAATGGAATTTAGCTTTGGACAGTATGCTTTGGATTATGAAACCCAATTCGGTAAATGAAATTGGCTGTATTCATACCTGCCAAGGGTTAGAATTGGATTATGTTGGAGTAATAATAGGAGAAGACCTTATTGTTAGAGATGGAGTTGTTCTTGTTGATCCATCCAAACGCTCAAAAATGGATTCATCCATTAAAGGATATAAAAAAATGCTAAAAGAAAAGCCCGAAGAAGCGAAAGTCTTAATAAAAGCAATTGTGAAAAATACTTATAGAACTTTAATGACAAGAGGAATGAAAGGTTGTTATATTTGGGCTGTGGATAAGGAGACGAATGAGTGGTTGAAAGGGGTGTAGGACTATCAAAACAGTTGAATTTTAGGCTAGTTTTCGATAATTATGTTTTGTAGTCGATTTGTAAGGTTGAACCTGATTTAGAAACTATGAAACATGAGTTTTTAGTAAAATGCTACGAATTATTCATTTTAGGTAGGTTAACAAAACTTAATAAAAACTAAAAAAACATAAACATAGATTATGCTTTGTAAGGATGTCGAATAATTACTCTGTTTTGCCAAGTTTTACAAATAGTGAACTATATATTCAAGCATTAAACGATGAAAACAACAGGAAGCAAACATGAAAATTATGAAATTCTAAATTTGATTGGATATGGGTTATCAAAATTCAATGATGATTTTATAAAAGAATTTGGCTTTTACACAAAATCTGCATTCTACCAATATTGTGTAGATAATTCAATAGCTGATACTACTGGTACAGTAAAGAACAGAATGGATTTATTTGACCACTTTTTTCCAAAAAACAACAGAAAAGGTTGGTGGCAAAAGGGTGATGCTTATGTCCACAGAAAGATATTAATTGATAGTCTTTTTGGAAACGAAAATGTAAAAGGATATTCGGATATTGTAAAACTATATTTGAAAGAAAATTATAAAATTAAGGATTTATTTGTTGAAGTAAAACCTATTATAAAATCAAGATTTAAGAAATTACAAGAAACAGGTTTAGAGGCAGAATTGTATTTTATGAACAATTTTAATTCAATTGATTTGTTCAAAAATGGCATTTTAGACGATGCTAGATTGTATGGAGATGGTTACGATTTTCAAATAAGTGTAAATGAAAGTTCTTTTTTAGCAGAAGTAAAAGGTATTAGAGCAAAAAAGGGAAAGTTCAGACTAACTGAAAACGAATTCAAAAAAGCTCAAAAATATAAAAATGATTATATAGTTACTATAGTTTTAAATTTAGATGATTTGCCAACTTTTCTAACGATAGATAATCCGTTGAAAAATTTAAAGTTTGAGGAAAAAATAATCAAATCAAAAGAAACGAAAGAGTATCATTTGATTTCAGATATTTATTAAAATCAATAAAAAATTATGCTAGAATATTCAATATTAGAGATCCCTACTATACTTATTGGCCCTGTTAGCCTTGAGGATATTATTTGCAATTGCCCTGTTTGTGATTACGAGATTGATGTAGATGTGGTTGTGGATGACAATAGTTTTATTAAATGTGATAACTGTGATCACATAGTCAAACTTAAAATTAAAAAAATTGATTAATAAAAATACTTGCATGTACTAAATATAATTGATTTTGATACAACAACAATAATTGCCATCTTTTTTAGCATTATAATAATTGTTTAAAAACATTTAATATGGTACTTGGATCCCTAATTATAATACAGAAGCAACTATCGAAATGAGGAAGTGTGTTAGAGCCTTGAATATATAGAAAAACACAGCATTTTAATTGTCTAAACTATATTTTTGTCTCTTTGAATTAAAACTTGTAAATTTGAGGTATGGCAAAGCAAAAAAAAGATGGTGAAGAGGTAGGACTAGCGGTCGGTATATTGGCACTTGCTGCACTGGCAATTTGGGCATCAAATAAAGCATACAAAAGTGCCAAACAAACGGATGTTCCTCTGATAATTGAAGAAGACAATAATTTGTATAAGCATTATCCAGACGGAACTAAGGTGTTTATTAAAAAATTGCCACACTACGAAAGAAATTTACCACCAAATTTCATCCTGAGATAGATGCCTATTAAACAATTGCGTATTTTTGCAGTGCAATCATGCTGTCAAATAGAGCGTATTTGTTTGACAACTCTTCAAAAGCAATTATACTTTTTTCTGAAATTACAGAAGCTGAAAAGGTTAATATTGTTAATGCACAGGGCATACCCAACTGGTTTTGGGAATATGTTATAAAGTAATTTCTAAAAAAAAATCCCATGAAACCCCTCTCCGTAATAATCCTATTCCTTTTAAGTCTATGTAGCTTTTCTCAAAACGCAAAAGACGATGCCCCTCTGACCATAGTAGAGCAAATGCCTGAATATATTGGAGGCGAGTCCGCCAGAAATAAATTTATTCAGGAGAACATTGTATATCCCAGAAAAAAGAGTGAAAGAATCTCAGGAACCTGTTATATTACTTTTGTGGTTGAAAAAGATGGTTCCGTTACAGGCGTAAAACTTTTGAGAGGAATATCCGGTGGTGCAGATTATGACGAAGAAGCCATGAGAGTAATTGCAATGATGCCTAACTGGATTCCTGGCAAACAAAATGGAAAGCTGGTAAGAGTTCAGTATAATATCCCTATTAAGTTTAAATAAGAACAAATAATTGTGGTGTGAGGAAGTTGAAGATGAGTTTGTGGCAACAAAAAGAGATGCCTTAAAGCACCTCTTTTTCTCAGTTTTTATTCAATCTGCTTACCCTATGCAAGCAAAAGGAAATAGTACTGTTTATCTTTAAGGATAATTTAACTCTTTATCCTAAATTCTTTTTTCTACCAGTTAAAATTAATGCAATACCACCAACAATGATGATTCCACCTGCAATAGGCGACCATTGAATAGGATGATCTACTTCTTTGTTTATTTCAATAGGTCCTAAATCAACTACTTTTTCCTGTGTTGTAAAATTGAAACCGGTTATTACTATTAATCCAATTCCTATTACAATAAGTACTACTCCAAGATTTTTCATTTATTTTATGTTTTTAATTTATTAATTCTAATACAAAGGTGAGGAAGATTATTCGTTGAAATGTTACACATTTATATGAGATTGTTACATATAACAACTGTTTCAAAAGAGAGCTTTTATATTCAGTTTTTTATTCTGCCTGCGAAACGAGCGAATAAGAAGAAAACATCACTTTTTATGTTCAAGAAAAAACGTTGAGTTTTCATTGTGAAATTATAAATGATTATTGTTAAACACGTTATCATTTACCACCTTTACCTTTCTGCCCGCCTTTTTTTGAACTACCTTGTTTAGGAGAACTTTTTTGCTGAGATTTTTGTCCGCCATCTGATTTAGGAGCTTTTGTTTGAGATGATTGAGTTTTAGAATTGCCTTTTGATTTTTTAGGTTCAACACTTTTGTTATTTCCTCCTTTTGCTTTCCCGTGATTGGGATGCCCTTTCACCACATAATATTTCTCATTTTTACTGTCTCTGATATTGCCTTGTTTGTTTTTACTATGTTTGTGTTTCTTATAGTGTGAAACATAGTAGCCGTGATTTAAATATGGTTTTGGCTTATTCACTACTACTTTATAAGTAGAATATAAATTCACCGAAAAGCTAGTTGGCAAATCGGATACAAAATATTGAACGTCACCATTCCAATAAATAAATTGTGCGGTAGGCACATAATAAAACACATCTATTTCGGGCATATAATAGTATTCTACGTAGTCGTATCCAACTGGTCCCCAAATAGCCTGAGAAGAAATATTTACACTTACATTTACTTGTGCATTAGCAGATGGAGAGATCAACAAACCAGCCAATACCAACATTGCTATCGAAATTTTTGTTTTGATTGTTTTCATGTTTTATGTTTAATAGCTATAATATAAAACAAAGGTGAAGATGATTGCGAAGAGAGTTGTTACACAATATTTTTAATTTATTACAATTTTTTTTAGAATGCCCATAAAAAAAGAGATGGCCTTTTGGGACACCTCTTTCTTCAGATTTTTAATTTATACGGTTTGCGTTTAACAAATTGTACTACCGTTGTCGATTTCTTTAACTAGATACTAATACTTATCACTAACATGACACAAAGGTGTTGTTTGTGAATGAAGATGTGCTGCATTTTTTACAATATTTTTAGAGATTTAGGTTGGTGTGATAATCTTAAAGAAAATTATTTTCTGATTTAAAAGCGGCTAAAAATATTCTGAATCTATTTTATAACTGGAAACAACAATAACAGGAACTTCACCCACTTTATAAGAATAGTAATAAATACCGTTTTTAGTAAATGTTGACACTTCGGTGTTGTATTTTTTGCTTTGAATACTAGCAGTCTTGTTTAAAACAGAAAGCATTTGATTATAAATTTCGCCATAATTTTTTGTGTAATCGTGTTTGTTCCCTTTTTTGAAAGTAATTTCTACAATTTTTTTATCACCTTTAATCGATGACAAAACAACGATTTCAGCATTTCCTAATTCTCTTTCTTTTTCATTGCAATAGGAAGTTGCGCCTTCCATAGCTTTGTTGTTTGCGTTTTTTACTGCTTGTTCCACAACATAATATTTTTTCTTTGTCATGTCTTCCGTAAATGCAGCTCTTTCAAAAGTGGTACAGCTTTTTATAAATGTAAAAGGGATTGTTTGTGCAAATGCAAGGCCAACTGTTAAGATAGAAATAAGTGCGATTAATAATGTTTTCATTTTCATAGTTATTGTTTTATGGATTAATTTTTCTGTCGATACAAAATCTAATTATTTTGTGTTAGCTGTTACGATGATAGACAAAATAACAATCTAAATATACGAAATAATGATTTGCTACAAAATTATTTAATGCGGCCTTTTTCTATAACAGCATTGTCGGATGGTGACGCAGCACTATTGTAATGATCGGAATATACTTTTGTAAACTCAGCTCCGAAGAATAGGATCAATGACGAGTAGGACACCCATAATAAAATTAGTACAACAGAACCTGCTTGTCCATAGCCTGATCCCGGGTTGACCTTTCCGAAATAATAACCTAAGCCAGATTTGCCAATGACAAATAGTAAAGCGGTAAAAAAGGCGCCCACCCAAACTGCATTCCATTTGATTTTTGCATCAGGTAACATCTTAAACATAACCGCAAATAGCGAAGTTATAAAAACGACAGAGAAAACAACATCAAATATCTGGAAAAGGACTAAAAATGATTCCGCCCAATACTTTAAAACCCATGATCCAAGAGCAGATAATAAAGCAGATAATACTAGGGAAACAAGTAATAAAAAAGCGATGGATAGTATTAAGCCAAAAGAAAAGAGTCGTGTTCTTAGAACAGACCAGATTCCTGATTTGGTGGTGGTAGTTTTTACTTCCCAAATAATATTTAATGATTTTTGCATCTGCACAAATGCACCAGTGGCACCTACAAGTATTGTTATGATAGCAATAATAGTTGCCACTGTATATCCTCAGCGTTGGCTTGCCATAATAATCATCCCCTGAATCTGATCAGCGGTTGTGTTTCCCATTACTTCAGCTATTTGTTTGTGGAGGCGGCCACTCACCGCATCGGCACCAAAGAAGTAGCCTGCAACAGTTGTTACAATAACCAATAATCCCGGCAAGGAAAATATAGAATTGTAAGCAATTACCGCACTCTCACGAAAGGGGTCGCGGTCATACCATTTCTTGCAAGTTGTTTTTAGTAATGATCCGATCTTATCCAGTTTGAGTTTTTTCATTTTTTTTTGCTATGGCAGAATTTTGCATAATAATCTTTGGGTAGTTCCGCATTTAATTCCTTAAGGTTTTGATATGTTTTGAAAGATTCAGGAGTATTGCCTTTGTAGTGTTTTCTTCATGCCCCATATAACTGAAGGGGGATTTTATTTCCGTTTCAAAAATGCCGTATTATAAGAAGAATACATTGCATAAATCAAGAAATTATTTACATAATTACCACATTGGATTCTTCAATAAGTAAACGTGTGAAATGTGTAATGTTTCATCAAAAAGATATAACGCTTTAAGATACCGCCTCTTTCATCTTTGCAAACATTAAAGGGAAGTATTGAATATTTACAGTTAAATATCAAGGTGATAAGTCCCATTGTAAAGTATTGTTGTAGAAAAAACTCACCTTAACATTATGATCTTTTAAAATGCCAATATATAAACCTTCACAGCGAAAAAATATTGTTCTCGGACTAGTTTTATTACTAGGAATCTTTCTATTTTATTCAATGTTGAGCATTCTTACAGCACTCCTTGGAAGCATTATATTGTATACGCTTTTTAGGCCCCTTCATGTTTACCTGACAAAAAAAAGGGGGATAAGAAAATCCTTCAGCGCAATAATTATCATCGTTCTTTCCTTCTTAATAATTGTTATACCAATGATTGTGTTGAGTTGGATGATTATCAATAAGCTGATTGCTTTTAAACAAAATCCTGAACTAATTACACATCTGATTGATAAGGTAAACAAGTTGTTAGGTTCAGCGATTACTGAACCGGAGTTAATAAAAAATGCAATCTCAAATGTATCCAATTGGGTAATTGGTGAATTTTCTACTTTCATAAACAAAACATTCAAGGTCTTTATTAACCTCATGATTTTGTATTTTTCTTTTTTTTACATGCTCGTTTCTTATGAAGCTTTTGAAAAAATGGTATTAAAGTATCTTCCTTTTCAGGAAAAAAGCAGTCTGCGTTTTGGTAAAGAGTTAAAAAATATTACGTACTCAAATATTTTCGGTCAGGCTATCATCGCTGCTTCGCAAGGGTTTATAGTTGGAATTGGTTTTTTAATTTTTCAAATTCCAGATCCTTTATTTTGGGCAATCCTATCTTTTTTTGTTTGTTTTCTACCTGTAGTAGGAGCGCCAATAATTATTATTCCAGCAGGGATAATTGAATTGGCAAGCGGAAATATAATTGCTGGTGTGGGAATCCTTATTTTTGGATTGGTGCTGGTAACATTGGTTGATTATGTACTTCGTTTTTATATCTCAAAAAGAATTGCAGATACGCATCCTTTAATAACCTTGATTGGAGTTATAGTCGGAGTTCCAATTTTTGGATTAATAGGAATTGTTTTAGGTCCTCTTTTTATCTCTTTTTTTCTTTTACTTGTTGCAGTTTATGAAGAACTTTATCTAAAGGCTGATAACGAGTAAATGTTTGTTTCCGTTTTTTTTGAGAAAAAGAAGATGTAAGTTATTTTAAGAAAATTACTTTTCGATACAAAGTGATGACGACTTGTTTTATGTACTTTGACCCACTATGTGACACAAATTCCGCACAAAGAGAAACGTCCATCCTCCTGCGGAACCTTCATAACAGGACATGCTCCCAAGCATATAGGGATCCTCTATAATCAACCCTTTAAAATGCTATCTTTGCGCTCGAATTTCGCTTTGTTGATGCTGAAAAATAAAAATTATGAAAAAAATTGGTGATTACCGCAGACTGCTTGGAGTAACAAAAACAGTTAGTCTAAAAGAATTAAAAACAATCTATCGAAATTTTATGAAAGATTGTCACCCCGATAAATTTCCAGATAACGAAGTACTAAAACTGGAAGCCGAAGAGAAAAGTAAAATGATAATTGAAGCCTACCATTTTTTGGTAAGTATTGCACAAGAAACAAAAGATTCAAATGTTACGGAATATACTACTACTACTTCAACTTCTAATATTAAAGATTTTGAATATGAAAAACTTGTTCTTAAAATTATTTTTATTGATGGAAGTGTTTATGAATATTTTGATGTGCCAAGAGCAACGTATATTAAACTAATAAATGCTGATTCACAAGGACGATTTGCCAGACGGCATATTTATAGTTCTTTTGATTATAGAAATGTTGCAAAGGCGACAATGGTATAAATTTCACTTTCCGATACAGAA
>CAYWAV010000076.1:0-18290 GCA_964456225.1 uncultured Chitinophaga sp.
AATCCATCTGATTTTTACTGGGTTACACTACCAAAAACACGTTTTAGGATATCTGTTACTCTGGCAACAGGGTCTTTACGGATTTTCAACTCCTCGTCAGCTATTAATTTGAACAAACCTTCCATAGCTCTGTCAGTTACGTATGCTGTTAAATCAGGGTTTTGTTTTTCTACAAAGGGTACTTTGTTGTAGTTATTGATGATTGGATTCCAATATTTGGTTAATTCTACTTTATTGATTGCATTTTGAACCACCGGGGTAAATTTTAGGCGGAGTTCAGCAGTTGTCTTATCTTTTAAATATTGAGTTGCAGCATTGTCCGACCCTTTTAAAATAGCAAATCCATCACCAATGCTCATCCCTTTTATTGCATTTACAAAAACAGGAGCGGCATCTTTTGCAGCTTCTTCGGCAGAACGATTCAGAGTCTCTACAAACTTATTCAGTTGCGCTTCCATTTTTAATTTTACTGCCCAGTCTTTTACTTTTTGAGCTTCGGGTGGAAAAGGAATAAACAAAGCAGGATTTTTATAAAAGCCATCTACTTTGGAAGCAAATGCGCTCGAATTATTTGTCCCAACAGTTAAAGCATCTCTCAATCCGCTTATAACTTCATCGTTTGTCAATGGATTGGAAGCAGGTTTTGCTCCTGTATTGATAGCATCTTTTGCTGCATTTGCAGATTCTTGTAATTGTTGTGTTGTACATGCAGCAATTGCAAGAACAAGAATCAATAGAGTAGGGAAGAAGAATTTTTTCATGATCGTAATTTTTATGAATTTTATTAGTTTTGTTTTGTCAAATCGTGCTGAGTCGAGATTTTATTTTATTTCAAAAGCCAATAAACTTTCATTTTCAATAGATGCTTCAAGTTTGTCGCCAATCTTAACCGGACCAACACCTTCGGGTGTTCCTGTATAAATTAAATCGCCTGTTTTTAGAGTGATAAATTTAGAAACATAAGCAATAACAGTGTCAAATGAAAAAAGCAAGTCTTTTGAATTGCCAATTTGAACGGTACTCCCATTTATTTTTAAATTGAAATTTAAATTGTTTAAATCTGCAATTTTTTTCTTGTCAATAAATTTTCCAATAGGAGCAGAGCCATCAAATGCTTTTGCTTTTTCCCAAGGCAATCCTTTTTCTTTACATTTTGCTTGAATGTCGCGTGCAGTGAAGTCAATTCCTATGCCAATTTCATCGTAATATTTATTGGCAAACAGAAGTTCAATATTTTTTCCAGGTTTATTAATTTTCAAAACCAATTCTACTTCATGATGAATTTCTTTAGAAAAATCAGGATAATAAAAAGGCTGGTTATCCTTTATGATTGCAGTATCAGGCTTTAAAAAAAATACGGGTTCGGTAGGAACTGCTGCATTCATTTCTTTTGCGTGTTCTGTGTAATTGCGACCAATGCAAATAATTTTCATACCACTATCTATTAAATGCCATTCTTAATTTAATTTCAGTCAACACTTTTTTAGTATACAAAGGGAAATCACCATTTAGCATCCACGAATAGTAGGAAGGCTCGTCCTTAAACACTTGCTCAACAGCTTTTCCATTGTGTTTACCGAAATTAAAAACTTCAACACCTTTATCATTAAAAATAATTCGTCCGGCTAAATCTGCATTTTTATTGATGTTGGTGAAATCGTGTAAAGCCTTGATGTCGTTTTTTACTGGAGTAGATTTTACTCCTTTGCGATCTTGAAATTCCACTCCATCATACTTTTCTAATTGTGCTAAAAAAACTTCGTAGGTCGCTTCAATATCTGCCTGAGCGCTGTGTGCATTTATTATTTCTTTACCACAATAAAATTTGTAAGCAGCTTTTAAAGTGCGTTGTTCCATCTGATGGAAAATATTTTGAACATCAACAAATCTTCTTCCTTTGAGATCAAAATCAATTTCAGCCCGTAAAAACTCTTCAACTAAAATGGGAATATCAAATTTATTTGAATTGTATCCGGCCAAATCGCAATCTTTTAAAAATTCAGCCAAGCTTTTGGCAATACCTTTAAACGTTGGTTCGTCAGCTATATCCTTGTCGTAAATCCCATGAATTTCGGAGGAGGTAACAGGTATTGGAATGGTAGGATTAATTCGTTTTGTTTTTATTTCCTTTGATCCATCCGGTGAAATTTTGAGGATGGAAAGTTCAACGATGCGATCGGATGCAACATTTACTCCTGTGGTTTCTAAATCAAAAAAGGCAATAGGGCGAGTTAAATTGAGTTGTATCATTTATAAGATATTAAGTAAAATTTGAAATCAATGCTACTTCTGTAGAGTAAAAAACTTTTTACTCTCGTTTTGTCCGATGCCGATATCAAAAATAAAAAATGCATCAGTAAGCGTTTTGTAACCATCGGCTTCAACAATAATTTCATATTTGCTGGGAGTTAAAGCCATAATAAATTTCCCTGTGCTGGGATTAGGATTGTAGGTCAATTCAAGCGCATCTTTGTTTTTTAAATCTCGAACGGTAACAATAGTTGAAACATTTTTTGCGCTGTCAACAGTGGTAATATATCCTTGTAAAATAGTTGTTCTGTCTTCTACCTCATCAAATTTCACACGATACAGATCTAGGTCACCAAATCCTCCATCTCTGACCGTAGAAAGGTATGCAACTCGGTTATTTTCGGTAAAGGATATACAGCGGTCGTCACCAACTGAATTAATCGGATAACCTAAGTTTTTAGGTGCGGTCCAGGTGTTTTCTTCTTCATTCCAAGTAGATTGAAACAAATCGTAATCGCCCATTCCTGCATGTCCTTGTGACGAAAAATAAAGTGTTTTCCCATCAGGAGCAATTTGAGGAAAGTCTTCTTTGTATTTTGTATTGATGGTGTTTCCAAGATTTTGTGCTCTTGCCCATTGTCCGTTTGGTAATCTACGAGCCATATAAACATCTGTTTCTCCTAGTCCGCCATCACGTTTACTGGCGAAAAATATAATATTCCCGTCCGGTGTAATGGAGCCTGCTGTTTCATAATCAGAATTCACAGTGCTGTTTAATTTTCTCATGCGTTGAAATACCCCTGCTTTATTCATTGACGAATAAATGTTTCCCAAACTATCAATATGGTCGATATACATTAACATGGTTTGTCCGTCAGGTGTTAATCCTACTGCTTGTTCATCGTATCTGGTATTCACTGTTCCACCCATATTTTTAGGCTTGGTCCAAATATCGTTTACAGGCAATGAAATATAAATATCCGATGAATAATAACCATCTACTTCAACTTGCCCTCCAATATTATCTTTTCTACGAGATGTAAAAACTACGAAGGATTCGTTTGCCGGTACAAATGGATAATAGTCGGGGTATTCCGAATTTATTTCTTTTCCAAGATTTTGAAATGTAACATTCACAGGATGCTTAACATATTCCTTTCCGTTTTCACAGGTTTCAATCTGATGTTCTACTTCTTCTAATTCAGGTCCTTTTAAGGTTGTTTTGTAGGAGTTGTAAGTTTTTATTGCATCATCAAACCTACTAGCATATTGGTATGCTAGTCCTAAATGATACAATACTTTTTTTTCAGGCTTTGGAGCTTTGCTGGCTATTTCTAAATAAGATATTGATAAAGACTTATTGATGTTGGTGTATAAATAGGAAATACCTAATTTGTAGTTGTAGTCAGGGTTATTGGGTTCTTGTTTAAGAAGTTGTTTGTATGCAGGAATTGCAAATAGAAAATTGCCGTGTGAGAAGTGTTCTTTAGCATCGGCAGGATCAATTACTTTTGATGTTTTTGGTTGAGCCTTTATGCTAGGGGTAAGCATTATTGCAAATGCAAAAAATAGGGTTTTACTAAATATATTCGAAAAAAAATTATCCACCACGTACCTCTTTAGTTAAGCTATAATCCAAGTTTTGTACCAAAGTACAAAAAATGTTTTTTTTATGAAAGAATTGTGGGCTATTTAATGAAAAAACCTCCGAAAAGAACTTCCGGAGGTTTTTGTTTGATAATATACATCCTAATATGCTGCTATTTTAATAAATTGATACTTTTCATACATGGCTTTATTGATCAAATAATCAATGTTGTATTGAGGACCTGATACGTATGATTTTGTTTTTACAAAAGTTACTTTTGAAACATCTACTCCTTTATCTTTTAAAGCTGCTAATATTTGTTCTTTAGCCTTTTCTGCACGTGCAATAGACAATTCTTTGTTTGTTTTATAAGCTCTAGTTGGAACTTGTGATGCACAAGAAGTTAAGTTGATACTGATGCTGCCGTTTTTAGCAGCAAGCGCTACTAAGTTGTCAATGTATTGCATAAATGGAGCATCTGTTACGTCAATTTGAGTTATGTTGTATTTGAAATACATTTGGAAATTCAATTTGTCAACGCTTGCCAACTGTTCATGTTTAACAATGTTTTCAGGTGTGTCTATGGTTGTGTTTTCTGGCTTGACTTTTCCGGCTTTTGGTTTGGTTTTAAACTTTACAGAAGTTTTTGTATTTGCCAAAACATATTTGCCACCAACTAATCTCGTTTTCAAAAGTTTCCCGTTGTTGTCTTTGAATTCGACATAGGATTTTTTACCTATCGTATAGCTGTCATCTTCAGCGAGAGCAACCATGTAATCTTCGTTTGGAGGCAAATTAGTGAAGATAAACCATCCTAAAGCGTCAGTAGTAGTTGTTTTAACAACCTCGCCTTTGGAATTTAATAAATTGACTTTTAAGTTTGCAAACGGTGAATCTGTTTCATTGAATATTTTTCCATCAACAGAAATATAAGCAACATCTGAGTTTACATTGTTAGTTGCCGTTGTATCTTTTGTTTCAGGACCAGCAAGGTTTACGCCATTTAAACGAACCTCTCTGTTGATTTCTTGATAAGCGGCACTAGCAGGTACATCAATTATTTCAGAAAAAAATTCTTGTCCATCATTGGTGTAAGAAAGTGTATAATTGCTACCTGGAGGAATAATAATTGTAAAACTACCATCTCTCATTAAAGGTTTGTAAACACCAGCTACTACGCCTGTTTCATTGTTTGTAGCAGAAATTTCCAGGAAGGAAGGAAGTGCTTGCCCTTTAGCAGGAATAATAAATCCTTTGATCAAAACCAGAGCAACTTCTTTTCTTTCCGGTAAAGAAACCATATAAATATCTTTTTCTCCGTATCCTTCCGGACGGGATGAAGATGAATAATATCCTCTTTTTCCATCTGGAGATGTTACATAAAAAACATCATCATCTGTTGTGTTAATTGGATAACCAATGTTTAATGGTTCTTCCCATGTATTGGTTTCTTCGTTTCTGGACGAAAAGAAAATGTCAAATCCGCCAATTGTTTTATGCCCTGTAGAGCTGAAAAAGAACACGTTTCCACTTGGATGAATAAATGGAGATTCTTCATCATAAATTGTATTGATAGGTGCTCCAAGATTTACCGACATGCTCCATCTTCCATTTGGTAGTTTAACACATTTCCAAATGTCTCTCCCACCCATTCCTCCGGCTCTGTTACTCACATAATAAAGAGTGTTTCCGTCAGGACTTAAACAAGCACTGGTTTCCCAATTAGCGGTATTTATATCTGATCCCATTGCTTGTGGGCTAGTCCAGGAGTTTCCTTCTATTGTACTGAAATAAATATCGCCTCCATTAAAATCTTTGTAGATTAACAAGGTTTGTGCATCTGCTGTTAAACCAACGCTGGCTTCGTGATTAATGGTATTAACATTTTCACTTACAGATTTTGGTGTTGTCCAGGTGCTATCGTCTTTTTTATATGAAATATAAATGTCCTCATAAAATTGACCGTCATCTGTTTTTTCCATACCTGTTCCTGTTGATCTGCGGGAAGTGAACATTAATGTTTTTTCATCCGCAGAAAGTACCGGACTGTATTCTGGGGAAGAAGAGTTGATGCTGTCGCCTAAATTTTTAAGAATAATATTCATTGGTGCAATGCAAAGTGCTTTTGCATTGTTACTGATTTCAATTTGTCGATCAACATCCTTTATAAGTTCAACATTTTTACTTTTTAAAAAGGATTTGAATTTCTCGTAATTCGCAATGGCCTCATCAAATTTATAATTGAAGTGCATGGCTTGTCCGTAATAGTAGTAAGCATTTACAGGTGCCGACTTTTCTGAAGGCTCTAGATCAGTATAGTTTTTTGATGTGTTAAGAACTGCTTTTTCAAGAAACAAAAGTGCTTTGCTTTTCTCCGTTTCTGATTTCATATAGCATAAACCTATTTTAAAGTTGATGTTAGCATTTGAAGAATCAATAGCGTATGCCGCCTTGAAATTTTGCAATGCTAAGGCGTAATTGCCTTCTAAAATAAGATAGTTTCCTTCAGTAAATTTTTGACGATAATCTGCTTTTCCTTGTCCCACTAGTGAGACGTTAAAAATAAATACGGAGAAAAATAGAGCTAAAATCTTTTGCATATTTCGAGCGTTCTGATAAAAAATAGTTCCGCCCAATCAATATTGATTAGGGGATTATTAAAATTTAAGCAAAAATATTAAAATTTAAAGTAGAAAGCGTAAAGGTAGCAAAAAGAAATTAACAATTTTAATTGGTTGTTAATGAGCTATTTAGATTCAATAATCTTCATCTCTACTCTTCTGTTTAGCTGCATCCCATTTAAGTCGGGTTTGCCATTTGGTAGGGTGTTTGGTGCAATCGGATCGGTTTCTCCATATCCCTTAGCCACTAAATACTGAGCTTTGATGCCTTTTTTGATTAAGGCGGTAACAACTGCCTGTGAACGCAATTGCGACAATTTTAAATTTGCAGCATCATTTCCTTTGCTATCTGTATGACCAGCGACCTCAACTGTTAAATTAGGATACTCTTTCATTAATTGCAATAGTTTTTCAATTTCTAAATTCGATTCTTTTCTAAGAATCGCTTTATTTGAATCAAAGAAGATGTTGTTCAGCACAATTTTAGCTCCTATCTGTACTTTTTCTAAAACAATATTTTTGGTTAAAATAGAGTATTCGGGTTGTTTAGGAACATTTACATTTTCTGATTGAAAAAGATATCCTTTTGCCTCATAGGAAAGGTTATAATTTTGTCCGCGATTCAAAATAAAATAATACGATCCCGAATCTGAAGTAGTATAATAAGTGTCAATTAATTTCCCTGTTAAATTATCTTTTACAATAATTTGAGCACCTGTAACCGCATCTCCTTGTGGGCTTCTTACTGTTCCAGCAATAGTAATAGTACCAAGCGTTTTACTTTCCAAGTTAATGCCTTGCATTAAAAGTTCTTTTTCTATTTCTTGGTAAGATGAGTTGGCCGGAATAGTAATTTGAACGCTTATAGGTTGATAACCTTCCGCTTCATAACTAATATTGTAGGTTTTTCCTTCATTACCCGGTGTTAAAATTAAAAGATATTTTCCGGTTGTTAAATTCGGTTTTACATTCTGAACTACCAGGCCGCTCTCCATATCGGTTGCCATTATCTCAACCATAGTAAGTCCTTTGGTTGTTCCATCAAACGTAACGAAACCTTTTAAAAGCGTAAGTGGCTCAACAATTGCGCGTTCAAAATTTATCATGTAAATATCTTTCTCTCCATAGCCATCCTTTCTTACGGATGAAAAATAGCCACGCTTACCATCTGCCGATTGAACATAAAAAATATCATCATCTGGCGTATTGATTGGTGAACGTAAGTTTTCAGGCATACTCCATTTTCCATTTTCATCTTTTACAGATTTAAAAATATCAAATCCGCCCATGTTCTTATGTCCTTTTGAACTAAAAAACAGAGTAACACCATCAGGGTGAATAAAAGGGGCATCTTCGTCATACGAGGTATTTATTTCCGGACCGGCATTTACGGGCATACTCCATTGTCCGTTTGGTAGTTTTACACAACGCCAAATGTCTCTTCCGCCAAAACTGCCTTCTTTTTTATTGCTGACAAAATAAAGAGTATTGCCATCAACTGTTAGTGAAGCATGTGTTTCCCAATTCGGTGAATTAATATTGTAACTCAAGGGAGTTAACCCACTCCAAGTGTCACCTTCTAAATTGCTGTAATAAATATCCCCACCATTCACATCTCTGTAAACAAATAATTGTTGGCCGTCAGCCGAAAGGCTTATGTTTGCTTCACTTCCGATGGTGTTGATGTTTACTCCGATGGATTGTGCGGATGACCAAGTACCATCTTCTTTTTTGTGGCAGATATAAATATCCTCTAAAAATTGATCATTTTCTGTTTTCTCCCCCCCCGTACTGCCGGGTCTACGGGAAGTAAAAATCAATGTAGATTCATCAGCAGAAATAACGGGACTATAATCTGGATAAATAGTATTTACACTGTCACCTAAGTTGTTTATTGTTACAATTACCGAATCTTTAATAAACTCTATTGCATTAAAATTAGTCTCCACTTGTTTTTCTAAATCCTTTGCTAGCTCTTTGTTTCTGGTTCCAACAATGTCTTTAAATTTATTGAAATAATTATTTGACTCAGAAAACCTATAGGCCAAGCGATAAGCCACACCAATTGAATAATAGGCTAATTCAGGAGCTTTTTTCTCTTTTGGATCTTCGGGATTGTAATTATGTCCGACATTTTGAACTGCTTTTTCTAAATAGTACAGAGCTTTGCTTTTTTCTGCGGCTGATTCCAAATAACAAAACCCCATTTTATAGTTAATGTTTGCGTTGGAAGAGTCTATCTGATAAGCATCTTTAAAGTGTTTCAGAGCCAAAGAATAGTTTTGTTCTAAAATTAAATAATTCCCTTGAGTGAAGTTTTCACGGTAATCAGCTTTGCCTCCTTGTGAGAAAATGGGTGCTGAAATCAGTAAAAAAAATATAAAAAATATGTTTTTCTGCATAAATCGGGCATTACAAGTTTTGGAGCCGAACGCAAATATAGTATTTATGGGGATTTTAGGAAACTTTTTGGCTAAAAAAACCACAAAAAAAGAAAAGCAGAGATTGGGCTCTGCTTTTCTTGAAATAAAGGTTTTTATTTTTTAGGTCCGGCTTTTATCTTAATGTACTGATATTGCTCATAAACAGCCATGTTTTCGATGGCATCTTTTTGATATTCCGGTCCTTGTACCACTGCTTTAGAATCGCTAAAAACAAGTTGAGATTTTTTAACTCCATTCTTAGTTAAAGCCTTCGAAAGCTTGTCTTTGGCATTGGAAGCTCTTAATTTTGCTAGATTCTCATTTGTTTTAAATGTTCGAGTAGGTACGGTTGATGCGCTCGACTCAATAGTAATTTCAAATGTAGGGTTTGTTACTAAACAGTTACTTAGCACATCAATAAAGGTTTTAAAATCTGCCGCATCTAAATCAATTTCTTTTTTATTGTATTTAAAAAATAATTGGAAAGTGGAGTTATTTGTTTTACAAGGACTAGTACTATTATTTAAGTTGTTATTATATGCCAATAGCGAGTCGCGTTGCGTTGAAGTTAAAGAATCACCATATGGAATTTGTCTTTTAATGACTTGATATCCTTGTTTTAATGGAACATCAATTGTTTCCGAAAAAATCGGTTTTCCGTTAATGGTATAAATTGTTTTATAAGAACTGCCTACGGGTAAGTTTGCGCCATATTTTCCAGTTGAACTATTGGCTGTTAGTGTTTGAATTGTATCACCTGTTAAGGTGTTGGTGATGTATATTTTGTTATTTGCAATACTTTCTTTTGTATTGTTGATTATGTTTCCTAAAAGGATAGTAATATCACGAGGCTCGTATTCAGGAAATTTAATCATATAAATATCTTTTTCACCATACCCTCCTTCTTTATCTGAGGAAAAGAAAGCACGTTTTCCATCTGCAGTCGTGATTAAAAAAACATCATCATCTGTAGTATTAACAGGGTATCCGTAGTTAATTGGAGGAGACCAGTTGCCATTTTCATCATTAATCAATGAAGTGAAAATATCGAAGCCACCCATTGAATTGTGTCCTTTCGAAGAAAAGAAAATTTGTTTTCCATCAGGGTGAATGAAAATGCCATCTTCATCGTATTTTGTATTGATAACATCACCTAGATTTTGTGCCGGTCCCCAATCTCCATTTGGCAATTTCAAACATTTGTAAATATCTCTTCCGCCAATTCCTCCAGCTCTATTGCTGATAAAATACAGCACGCGATTGTCGGAACTAAAACAGGCATGTGATTCCCAAGAAGATGAATTGATAGGAGCAGAGGCGTATTCTGGAGTTCCCCATTCGCTTCCTTTTAATTCACTAACATAAATATTTCCGTTGCCTCCATCATCTTTGTAGATCAATAATTTTTGTCCGTCAGCCGATAAGTTAATGGTAGCCTCATGTCCGGATGAATTAATGTTTGTGCCAATCGGACTTGCCTTACTCCATTTTTTTTCTGTTTCAGAATAGGTAGAAATAAAAATATCTTCAAAGTGTTCGCCATTTGGTAATAATTTGTCGGTTGTGCCACCTTTTCTGCGTGTTGTAAAGATGATGGTTTGTTCATCTAAAGAAACAACGGGTGAATAATCGGGATATTTTGAATTAACACCTTCTCCTAAATTTTCGACTTCTACTTTTTTTGGTGTTTTAACTAGTTCTTTTCCGAAGTTGCATGTTTCTATATCGTGTTTTATTTCTTCTACTTCTTCAGCTAATTTAAGGTCTGTACCTAACACATCAATGTATTTCTGATACATTTCAATTGCTTTGTCGAATTCGTAATTAAAATGGTATCCTTTTGCTAAGTAATAATAAGTAGAAAGAGGAGCCTGTTTTTCTTTTATTTCGCCTTGTTCATACAATTTGGCAATGTCTTTTATTGCAAATTCAAGATAAGGTATGGATTTGGTTTTATAAGTAGCCGCTTTCAGATAGCACAATCCAACTTTGAAATTTGTATTGTGATTGTCCTTTTCCAGTGAATCTAACTTGAGATACAGAGGTAAAGCTGCGGTGTAATTTTCGTTAGCAAAAAAAGTTTCGGCTTGGTTGAAAATACTTTTGTAATTCCCATCAATGACAGTTGCAATAGAAAAATTGAATATTGAAAAAAGAAGGAAAGTGAGTAGGGTAAACTTTTTTTTCATAAAACGTTGTTTGTTTTTCTGTTCTAGAGGTTTAAAATTCTCGGTTAATATCCCATTGTTCGAGATAATCGGCTACTCGTCTAACAAATTGTCCGCCCAAAGAACCATCCACAACTCGGTGGTCATAAGAGTGAGAAAGGAACATAAAATGACGAATTCCAATTAAATCACCTTCAGGTGTTTCAATAACAGCAGGTTTCTTTTTTATTGCGCCTACTGCCATAATTGCAACTTGTGGTTGATTAATAATAGGTGTCCCCATTAAGTTTCCAAATGAACCTACATTTGAAATGGTGTAAGTTCCTCCTTGAATATCGTCTGGTGTAAGTTTTCCCGTGCGCGCTCTTCCTGCCAAATCATTTACTTGTTTGGTGATTCCAACAAGGTTGAGCATGTCAGCATTTTTGATTACAGGAACAATTAAGTTTCCAGTAGGCAGGGCTGCAGCCATTCCAATATTAATATTTTTACGTTTAATGATTTTTGTTCCGTCTAAAGAAACATTGATCATTGGAAAATCTTTTATTGCTTTTACTAATGCTTCAATGAAGATAGGAGTGAAGGTTAGCTTTTCTCCTTCGCGTTTTTCAAAATTCCCTTTTACTTTATCTCTCCATTTTACAATGTTAGTAACATCGGCTTCCACAAAGGATGTTACGTGTGGAGATGTTTGGACACTCATTACCATGTGATCGGCAATAAGTTTACGCATTCGATCCATTTCAATGATTTCATCACCGGCACCTACCGCAATAGCGGGTTTTGTGTGTGATGCACCATTGGAAGAAGTTTCCTGAACAACTTTTGTTGTTGTGGCTGTTGTTTGTTTTCCTTTGTTTGGGATATAAGCAAGAATATCATTTTTAGTTACTCTTCCATTTGCTCCTGTTCCCGAAATGCTTTCCAGTTCAGTCATTGCAATGCCTTCTTGTTTTGCAATGTTGCGGACCAAGGGAGAGAAAAATTTTCCAGAAGAGCTTTTTTCTAATGAAACAACTTCTTTAACTGCTGTGTTTGCTAATTCTTTTTGAACAGTTGTAGTTTGAGCTACAGCAGGTGTTTTTACTTCTGGTGTTTCAACACTTGCGTTTGCATCCGTAGAAATAATTGCAATTGCTTTTCCAACTTGTACAACATCACCTTCATTAAATAATCTTTTTATAAGTGTTCCTTCAGTTGTGGAAGGTATTTCTGAATCTACTTTATCTGTAGCAATTTCCAAAACGGTTTCATCGGCAGCAATTTTATCGCCTTCCTTTTTTAACCATTTGATAATTGTTGCTTCAGCAACGCTTTCTCCCATTTTGGGCATAATCAACTCTACTTGTGCCATAATCTTGTAATCGTATAAATGTTAAGCTTGTTTTGTTAGAACTACAAAAATAAACTATTATTTTAGATGTGCAATGTACGAATTCTGCAAATATACAAGGTGATTTTGTAGTTTAAAAGTAAAAAAGAGCTCCACATTTGGGAACTCTTTTTTATTTTAAAACCAATCGTGTTAATTAAGCAAAAAGAGGAAAATCCTTCATAAGTTTATTCACTTCTTTTTTTACTTCTGCAATCACTTTTTCATTGTCGTGATTCATCAATACTTTATCGATCAAACTAACAATTTTTGGAATGTGTTTTTCTTTGATTCCACGTGTTGTAATAGCCGAAGATCCTATGCGAATGCCGGAAGTAACAAAGGGTGATTTGTCATCAAACGGTACCATGTTTTTATTAACGGTAATGTCGGCTTTTACAAGTGTGTTTTCTGCCAATTTTCCTGTTAAGCTTTTAGAGCGAAGATCAATCAACATACAATGATTGTCGGTGCCACCGGATATCACTTTATAGCCTTTATCTACAAAACACTGAGCCATCAATTTTGCATTTTTCATAACCTGAATACAGTATTTCATATAACTATCATCCAATGCTTCTCCAAATGCAACAGCCTTCGCAGCAATTACGTGCTCTAGTGGACCGCCTTGTGTTCCAGGGAATACAGCAGCGTCCAATAATTGCGACATCATTTTTATTTCACCTTTTGGTGTTTTGTCTCCCCATGGATTTGGAAAATCTTTTCCTATCATAATCATTCCTCCACGCGGTCCGCGCAATGTTTTATGAGTAGTGGTAGTCACAATATGGCAATAGGGCAAAGGGTCTTTCATTAATCCTCTGGCAATTAGTCCCGATGGATGTGAGATGTCCGCCATCAATAATGCTCCGACTTTATCCGCTATTTTGCGAAGTTTTTTATAATCCCAGTCGCGTGAATACGAAGATGCTCCGCAAATGATCAGTTTTGGTTGTTCTTTTATGGCAATTGCTTCAATTTTATTAAAATCAATACGGCCTGTTTTTTCTTCTACTCCATAGAAGCTTGGAACATATAATTTTCCTGAAAAGTTTACAGGTGAACCATGAGTCAAATGTCCACCATGTGAAAGATCGAATCCTAAAATTTTATCTCCCGGTTTTAAAACAGCTAACATTACAGCAGCATTTGCCTGAGCACCTGAATGAGGTTGTACGTTCACCCATTCGGCATTAAATAATTTTTTAGCACGATCAATTGCAAGTTGCTCCACTTTATCTACTACTTCACATCCACCGTAATATCTTTTACCGGGAAGTCCTTCCGCATATTTATTTGTAAGTACAGAACCCATTGCTTTCATCACATCCTCACTCACATAATTTTCGGAGGCGATAAGTTCTAGTCCAACTGTCTGACGTTTTTTTTCTTCAGCGATCAGATTAAAAATAGCAGTGTCTTTTTTCATAGGAATGATTTAATGTTTTAGATGCTTACAAAAGTAAAATTTAGTTTGTTATGTGCTTGAAGTTTTCGGTTTTTCTTTTTCAGATAATTTGAATGTAGGGATTAGAATCATTAAAATTATAGGTGATTGAGCCATGCCCATTAGGTAGCGAGCAAATTCATACATTGTTTGGGAGGTATTGGAGAATAAAAATCCTGTGAAAATAAACAAGCCCGAGAGTATTAGTATTCCTAAGTAGGTAAAAACGACAATTTTCAAGTATTTTTTCTCATTAAAAAGTAATCGGATTATTAAAATGGAGAAGAATAAATATATGATGCTGAAAAGCACCGTTAATAGCCATTTAAGGTTCTCAACAGTAGTGTATTCATAATCCTGAAGAAAGGAAAGGAAGGAGGGAAGGTAATAGTCTTGGTCCTGATCCCAAGCTCTTAAAAGAGCATTCATCGATTTAAAAATGGTATCTCTCAAATAGCCCGAAAAAATGACCAAAATGGCTAAAATAATAAGCGAGATATTCCTTTGTATACTGCTGCTTTTGCTATTCACACCTGCAAAAATACAATTTTATTCGAATTCATTTAAATCCTTAGGTAAAACTCTTTTTGGTGGGTTGGTCGTTGCTATTAGATGTTCTGTCTAAATTGTTTTTTTTTAAGCAACCTTTTACCTAAGTTTAACGCATTGTCAATAAAATTACACATGTAAGAAATTGTGATTAAATGTGATTTGTAAATTGTTAAATTATTGCTTGTATGAATAAGAAAAGCTACTCCCTTTCCTTTTTTCTTTTGCTGATTTTGTGGCCTTTTTTAGGATCTTCTGCCACTTATTTTTCCCGTGTAAATGGTAACTGGAATTCTCCTTCTACTTGGTCAACAGTGTCTTGTTCGGGTGCCGCTTCTGCAACAATACCTGGAGCAGCCGATAATGTTATTATATGTTCAGGTAGAACGGTTACAATGAATGGTGCTCCTGGAACATGCTTATCGCTAACAATAAATGGAATTGCAAGTTGGTCTTCAGTTCTTACTACTAATGTTGGAGCTGGGGGATTAGTTTTAAATAATGGAAGCTCCATAACAGGAACTGTTACTGGTAGTTTAATTGTTTCGGGACCTATGACAGTTGTAGCCGGAGCTTCAATTTCAATAGGCAGGGTAATTTTGAATGTAAGTGGCTTGACCTCAATAAATGGAACTTTTAATGATAATAATACAGGTGGCTCCAATACTTTTGCAAATTTGGATTTGAATTCGACTGGAAGCTTTAGCAATACTGCTGCAGAAACATATACTATTACAGGAAATTTAAATACTTACGGAGGCGATTTTTTAGCAACAGGAGCAACACCTATTTTTAATATTTTAGGAAATTTTAATGTTGTAAGCGGAATTTGTGATTTGAGTAGAATCAGAATTACTGTAAGCGGAAACACAACCATATCCGGCACCTTAGCCATTAACAGTACAAGAGGAACAAAAACGTTTAATAATTTCACAGTAACAGCTAGCGGCTTTTTTAATTCTACAGTTTCGGAGGCGTACCGCATAAATGGGAATATAGTTGTAAATGGCGCTTTTAATGCCAACTTAGGTGTGTTCACTTTAGCTGGAATTGGTAAAACAATTGCAGGCACAACAGCCATTGTTTTTGATGACATAACCTGTACAGGAAATTATACTAATAATACTTCTGTTCGGATGATGACCAGTTTTAGAGGAACAGGAACATGGACTCAAGGTTCAACAGGAACAGTTACTATTGAAACAACAAGTGGTAGTTTTTCAGTTTCCACTTTTAATGCATCTGCAGTAGGAAATACAGTTGTTTATAATCGCAGTGGAACTCAAAATGTGATAACTCCTGATGATGGAAGTTATTCTAATCTTACTGTTTCAAATGGAAGCACCAAAACTCTTTCCAATGCAACAATATTGAGTAGATCCTTGCTTATTTCTTCAGGAACTACTTTGGCAACAGCCAATAATAACCTTGTGGCTGGTGGAAACTTTACGAATAACGGAACATTTATAGCTGGCACAGCAACTGTAACACTAAATGGAACTATTGCTCAATTGATGGGTGGCGCTACTACTACCGCTTTTAATAATTTAACCATCACAAATGCAAGTGCTATCGTTACTGCAGCTACAGATTTTAGTGTAAGCACTACTTTTAATCTTTCAGCAGCAGCAACTATCTTTTCTCCCAATGCAACTGTGGTAATAAGTGGTGGCGGTGGCACACTCACAGGTAATGGAACAGCACGTGTTACACGAATTGCAACAATCCCTGATTTTTTATCACAGTATACTATTACCGGAAAAATATTGGCAGGTTTAACAATTGATTATATCGGAGCAGGAAATCAATCTGTGAATCCATTGAACTATGGTTCCTTAACAGTGAGCACCAACGGAACACGAACAATTACTTTTCCTGCAGCAGTAGTTGGCGTTTCTAATATTTTTCTTCCTTCATTAATAACAACAAACTATGTTATTGCTGGAAATACAGTTAACTTTAATGGAGCAATAGCCCAATCAATTCCTGCATTTACTTACCACAATATGATTAGCGCAGGAAGCAGTGCTAAAACCTTGTCCGGAAATATTGTTGTAAATAATGATATTACTGTCACAAATAATCTGGATGTTACTGCAAGTAATTTTTCAATTGCAGTAAAGAGAAACTGGATAAAAATAGGAACCTTCAATGCGCAAAATGGAACAGTTACATTTAATGGAAGTGTTGCTCAAACGCTTACCGGTTCAGGGACAACCACGTTTCATCAGTTAGATATAAACAATACTTCAGGTGGTGTTTTATTAAGCAGTGGTAGTTACTTATTGAACTCTGTTATTTCGCCAATTAATGGAAATTTCAATACCGGAACCCGACCTTTTACAATGGTTTCAACTGCAACACAAACAGCTCGCATAGCCACTAAAGGAGCTGCTGCATCATTAAGCGGGAATTTTATAATTCAACGATTTATCACTGCAAGAGATACTTCTTATGCAGATTTATCTTCTACAGTACAAGCATCTACAATGAACGATTGGGACAATGAATTGCCTGCCATCAGTTATATACATACGCCTCCAACTGCATTGGCTTCAGCATATACATACAATGAAACCGGAGATGTTTATGTACCTATTCTTTCTTCTTCAGCTGCACTAAGTCCGGGAAAAGGATTTGAAGTTTTTTTATCAGGTGATTATTTTTATGCATCTTTGCCTAATACCACTATGGATGCTGTTGGCGTTCCAAATCAAGGAACTCAAAATTTAAGCAGTTTGATTTCTAATAATGCACAAGGTTGGAATTTAGTCGGAAACCCTTTTGCTTCCAGTATTTCTTGGGCATCCGTTTATGCAGCATCTGGCGGAGCTTCCAGTGGCTTGTATGATTTCATTGAAATGTATGATTATACTATTGGCGATTGGAATGGATATACTTCGGCTGATGCAATTGAAATTGCTTCTGGACAAGGTTTTTGGGTGTATGGTTTGCCCGCAGCAAGCCCTCTAACATTGATAGTACCTGAATCTGCTAAAACTACAGCTTCAAACAGTTCTATTAAAGCACCAATCAAAACGCAGCCGTATTTTACTTTGAAAATAGCAAGCCAGGCAAACAACTTCTCTCATACTTTTAAAGTGGATGCAAAAGAAAATGCTTCAGATGAGTTTGATGTAGCTGACTTGCCATTCAGAGCTAGTCCGAACAAAGCTACGCCTGTTTTGTATTCTACAATTAATGATCAAAAGGTGAATTTGAATACTTTTAATTCTGCCAACGAAACGTATTCAATGCCTTTAACAATAAAGGTAAATGCAATGGGTAATTATGCAATTACTGCAGCAGGGTTTAATTTTATGGAAGAATATGAATGTATTCTTTTGGAAGATAAATTACTCAGCAGTAGCGCCTTGGACGAAAACACATTCATTAATCTGACTTCTCAAAATATATATGAATTTGAAATGTTCAAATTGGAAGATAAAAAACGTTTTGTGTTGCACTTCTTTAAGAATAAAGATTGTAAACAATCTATCAATTCTGAAGAGCATATTTATGAAGAGCACAATACCGTTGAGGTGTTGCCTTATAATGGCGGAAATGTATTGAACTTTAATTATTCTGAAAACACTCAGGTGCTTGTTTCTGTATTTAATTTGCTTGGACAAGACATCGTAGAAAAACGCAATTTCACAGTGGAAAAACAATCTGAAATCATTCAACTACCAGAAAATTACAGAGGATTGTATTTTATTAAAATAACCTCTGATAAAGGAAATATTGTCAAGAAGTTTTTTAAAAGGTAATTACTTTTTTTCCGAAAAGCGATTTACCCAAAGCATCCATAGAAAAAAGATGTATCCGTATATAATAATATTGAAAGTATAGCTGTGATTAAATTCTGTCCA
>CAYWAV010000077.1:0-18159 GCA_964456225.1 uncultured Chitinophaga sp.
GGGCAGGTATCCGAATAAAAAAATGATAAATTTAGTTTTTTCACAGACTGCCGTTGTGCGTAATTATTGCAGACACATAACAGAATGAAATTATCAATTACCATATTAACACTTTTAGTTTCGCTTCAAATTTATGGGCAGGGTTCTACATTTTTCAAAACGATTGGAAAGAAAAACCTTCATTATTTAGAATTCAGTAACAACTATGTGAAAGTGTATAAAATGGGTTCATATTTTGACAAGGCAGGTTCAGGTTCCGCAATAATATTGACAGACACATTAATCTTTACAAAAGAAAATGAATTTAAAGGAAAACAATACTCTCTCTTTAAGAACGAAACACATTATACACTACTTGCCGACAATGGAAAGAAATATGAAACAGAACCAGAAAACGACCTAAACAAAATAAACTCAGAATTAAATAATGCTTATTGCCTAAAAAGCTACTTTGACATAAGTGATAAATTAAACAAAGAATTCTCGTTATATCATTACACCTTTAGAAATGGGTATTATGCTTGGGAAAAGAAACCCAACAAAACTATTAGTCATGACAAATTTATTGAGCAGATAGACAAAGAAATAGTAATTATTTACGACAGCATTTCTAGTAAGCAGGCTTCCCTAGCTAAAACGACAAATTTTATTACCGCCAATGTTAGACAAGCAAATTACTCCGTCTTGAAAGACAGCATAATTACATTACCTATTGATTACCGACCTCAAAGTGGATATTTTGACAAGTCAGTTTATCAAATGTCAAAAGCAAATCCAGAATATTTTTACAAACTATTGCAGGACTTTCCGACAAGCAAGAAATTTATTTACTTTGCTGTTGACCAAGACAAAGAGCTAATAAAACAACTCAAACAAGTGCAAGGCTATGACGACTTTAAAAAAGATTTTTTTAAAGAATATAAATATGGAAAAACAATGCCTTATAGAATTATTGGGACATATGCAATCATTGCCGGACTATTAACATGGTTGATAATTGCACAACCATAAATAACTACGCAACAGCTAAAACGTCAGGTTGTGAAAAAACTAAAATGAAATCTCTGAGAATCGTTTAAATGAAAAATTGCAAAGGGAGGTACCCGAATACAAACAACATAAAATATAGTTTTTTCACAGACTGCCGTTATAGGTAAGTGGGCGGACGAAATTACGGCAGACAAAAAAAGACAATATTAAAAACGCAACGACATGAGAAAATTAATAACCATCTTGGCATTTATGTTCCTCTTTCAAATCTCAAACGGACAAGACACTATTAGGCGTTTTGAATTCGGCTCGACACTTGTGACAATTAATTCATTTAACACTAACTATTATTATGCCCCCGACAGACCCTCTGTTGAATTTATTAATGGTGTGTTTTTTCGGTATACAAAAAAAAGACTTGGACTTCGGCTTCATGCAAGTTACACGGACAACTCGACTACATTTGCATCACCTGTTGGTTTCGCAGACGGTGCAAGTGGTGACATTAATAACAAAGACGTAAGAATTGGTGTTGGTGGACAATTTTCACTCTTAAAACGTAAAGAGTGGTTTTATACTTTCCTTGACCTTTCATACCGCAATGTATTTTCAACGGGTCATTATTACGGTGGACTTGGGGGCGCTAATGAACGTTTTTCAAGTACAGCAAATGGGTTGGACTGTTTCTTAGGTTTAGGTTTTAAAATCAAAACTATTAAGAATGTTTATTTATCTCCCGAACTCGGTTATTATATTTCAAACAAATTTGTAAGCAAAACGACAACGGATATGTCTTGGGGCCAATCTTCAAAATACAATTATTCCGAAACAAATCTTAATCCCGTTCTTAAGTTACACTTCACAGTTAAGTTCTAGTTTGTATGCGGACACCGGCAATAAAACTTTGTGCGCCCACCATACCTATAACAGCACCTTTGCGTTATGGCGAGCGAAGTGCGAATAGTAACAGTAGTGCAATTAATAAACATTGTGCGTTTAGACAGGTTCATTTTTTACAATTTATTAAATTCATTTTCGCTGAAATTTTTCCTACAGCCCTTTAAACAAAGAGTTTCGTATTTCGTTAAAATTGGTAAATCGTATAAAAAAATCATTAAATTTGTCCCGAAGGGATTCCTTCGGAATAATTCAATAAAAATCAAACAAAATGAGAGTAATAGAATTTCGTGAAGCACTTCGTGAAGCAATGAATGAAGAAATGCGCAGAGATGAAAAAGTATATTTGATGGGTGAGGAAGTTGCCGAATATAATGGTGCTTACAAAGTAAGTAAAGGCATGTTGGCAGAGTTTGGAGAAAAACGCATCATCGATACGCCCATTGCGGAGCTTGGTTTTACAGGCATTGCCATTGGTTCAGCTGTAAATGGTTTACGACCAATTGTAGAATTTATGACCTTCAACTTTTCATTGGTTGCGATTGATCAAATTATCAATTCAGCTGCAAAAATGATGAGTATGAGTGGCGGACAATTTCCTGTTCCTATTGTTTTTAGAGGTGCAACGGCATCTGCAGGTATGCTAAGTTCTCAGCATTCACAAGCATTTGACAACTGGTATGCCAACTGTCCAGGTTTAAAAGTAATAGTTCCATCAAATCCTTACGATGCGAAAGGCCTTTTAAAATCAGCTATCCGTGATAATGATCCTGTAATTTTTATGGAGAGTGAACAAATGTATGGCGAAAAAGGTGAAGTGCCGGAAGGCGAATACCTTATTCCAATTGGTGTTGCAGATATCAAACGTGAAGGAACAGATGTAACAATTGTTTCTTTTGGGAAAATTATCAAACAGGCATTGGGTGCAGCAGTTGAATTAGAAAAAGAAGGAATTAGTGTGGAAGTTGTTGATTTGCGTACCATTCGTCCGATTGATTATGCAACAGTAATTGCTTCGGTGAAAAAAACAAACCGCTTGGTAATTGTAGAAGAAGCTTGGCCATTGGGTTCAATTGCTACTGAGGTGGCCTTTAAGGTGCAGAAAGAAGCATTTGATTATTTAGATGCTCCTGTATTAAGAATTACAACAGCAGATGTTCCATTGCCATATGCTCCAACATTAATTGAAGCGTCTCTACCAAATGTGGAGAGAGTAGTGAAAGCAGTGAAGGAAGTGATGTATGTGAAAAAGTAATTGAATGATTAGGTAATTAAGTTACTAGGTAAATAAAAAAGAACGCCCCGAAATAATACTATTTCGGGGCGTTCTTTTTTATTTCATTCTGTTAAGTGCAATCTTGTTACTTAGTCACTCAATTACTCAGTTACCTAGTCACCCAATTACCCAATCACCTATTTAACGATAGTAACTGTTCCAATGTAATTATGTTTCTTGTTAAATACATCGGTTAATTTAACTTTCCAAACGTATACATCTTGCTGTGCCATATCATCACCATGGTTTGCTTTTCCATCCCATAGTTTATTAATGTCATCTGTATACCAAATCATATTTCCCCAACGGTCGAAAATCATGATTTCATATTTTGCAATTCCAACTCCTTGTCCTTGAAAGAAATCATTCACGCCATCACCATTTGGTGTAAAGGCATTCGGAATGAAGAATGTAAATTCAGGGTCAATTACAATTGTGTGTGACACATTATCCGTACAGCCATTTCCATCCACAATTGTTAAAGTAACAGTGTATGATCCGGAAAAAGCATTTGGAAAATCATGTGTTGGATTGGTTGCATTTGAATTTGTAGAACCATCACCAAAGTTCCAATCCCAACTTGTGATTGGAGAAGTTGAACTTGATTGATCTGTAAAGTTAACAGTAGGTTCCAATATTGTAGCAGGGTTTGGAGATGCAGTAAATTCTGCAATAGGATTTGCAAACACTGTGATGTAATTGATATAGGTATCTGTTGAAGTACATCCTCCTAAACTGGAAGTAACAGTTAAGCCAACAGAAAATGTTGCATCGGTTGTTCCTAAATTAGTATAGCAATGTACAGGAGGATTTTGTCCGTTGAACGTTGATCCATCACCAAATGTCCAGTTCCATGTTGAAATGGTTCCCCCAGCTACAGCAGATGCATCGTTAAACGTAACACATACAGGAGAACATCCTGAAAGAATATTTCCGCTAAATAAAACAATAGGTAATGGCAACACTGTAACCGTAACAGTTGCCGTAACATCGGGTGAACAACCGTCAGTAACCGTAACCGTATAAACGGTTGTAGTAGCTGGTGATGCTGTTGGATTTGAAATAGCAGCATTGCTTAATCCGGTTGCAGGCGACCAAGAATAAACATAAGGTCCACCGGAACCATTCGCGCCTGTTGCAGTAATAATTGTTGATGCACCCGGACAAATTGAAACTGCCGGAGATACAACCACAGAAAGTGGAGGATTTACTGTAACGGTTACGTTAACAGGAGCAGCAGCACAGCCATTCACATCCGTTGCATTCACTGTATAAACAGTTGTTCCCACAGGTGAAGCATTTGGATTTGCAATGTTTGTAAAATCTAATCCTGCAGGAGGAGTCCATGAATAAGAGTAAGGACCGCCATTTCCGCCTGATGCAGATGCTACAATGTTTGTTGTTCCGCCAAAACATATGGTTGGAGAAACAATGGGAGCAATAACTACAATGGTTGGTTGAGTAATAGTAACCGTAGTTGTAGCGGTACATCCATTTGCATCAGTAATGGTACAAGTGTATGAGCCAGCACATAAACCGGTAGCATTAGCAGTAAGTTGAGCAGGAACAGAGTTCCATGAATAAGCATAACCACCACCAACTGTTCCACCGTTTCCAGCAGCTGTTGCTGTTCCATCACAGATACCGTTGCATGTAGCGGCTGTTGATGCGCTTGTTGATGCAGTTAATAAAGTTGGTTCAGTAACTGCTGTATCATTCGTTGCCGTACATCCCCATGAATCGGTAACGGTAACAGTATAGGTCCCCGGACAAAGTGAACTGCAGGATGCAGCTACACAGCCGGAATTCCATAAGTAGGTATACCCTGGAGTTCCTCCTCCCGGAATACAAATTGTTTGTCCGTTACATAATCCATTACAAGTAACATCAATACCTGCAATGGCAACGGTGATTTGCGGATCAGAATAAATGGTAACATCATCAGAACCCACACATCCACTTGGATCGGTAATCGTAACGGTGTAAAGTGTTGTTGTTCCAGGATTTGCAACAGGATTGAAAGTGTTTGTGTTGCTTAATCCTGCAGCTGGCGACCATGAATAAGTGTATCCCGGACCGTTAGGTGTAGCATTTAAAGTGGTATTTCCTCCAAAACAAATAGTGTCGTCAAGACCCGCATTTACAACCAATCCCGGAGCAATGGTAACAGTAACAGGAGTTAAAGGACTTGTACAGCCCAGTATAGTAGTTTGAACATAATACGTTGTATTAATAGCCAATATCGGAGTTGTAAAACTCGCTCCTGTAAAAAGTAAAATTCCACCCGGAGCATCAAACCATTCGTAGGTTCCACCCGGAGCAGTTGCTGTTAAATTAGCAGTGTTATTTATACAGATAGTTGCACCCAATGCTGTAGGAGCAGGAGGAGTAGGATTAACTGTAATTGTATAAGTGTTAGGTGTTCCCGGACAGCCAGCAACAGTAGGTGTTACAGTGATAGTAGCTGTAATAGCACCGGCACCTGCATTGGTAGCAGTAAATGCAGGAGCATTTCCAACACCCGATGCACCTAGTCCGATAGCAGTATTAGAGTTTGTCCACGTAAATGTTCCACCAGCAGGAGTACTTGTGTAAGCTGATGCAGGAACGTTTCCACCATTACAAATTGTAATATTTGCAGGAACAGTAACAGTAGGAGTTGGACTAATTGTAATTGTATAGTTGCTTGGCGTTCCAACACAGCCAGCCAAAGTAGGAGTAACAGTAATGGTTGCAGTTACTGCAGTAGCTCCAGCATTAATTGCAGTAAATGAAGGAGTATTTCCGCTACCAGATGCGGATAAACCAACGGTTGTATTTGTATTTGTCCATGTATAAGTTGCACCAACCGGTGTACTTGTATATCCACTTGCGGGAACGGTTACTCCATTACAAACGGTAAAGCTTGCCGGTACAATAACGGTAGGACTAGGATTGACTGTAATGGTATAAGTGTTAGGCGTTCCAACACATCCTGCTAAAGTAGGGGTAACAGTTATGGTTCCACTGATGGCCGCTGCAGTAGCATTGGTTGCTGTGAATGCAGGAACACTTCCTGCACCTGATGCACCTAAACCAATTAAGGTATTAGAATTCGTCCATGTATAAGTTGCTCCGACAGGTACGCTGGTAAATCCGGTTAATGGAACGTTTGCTCCGTTACAAACAGTGATTGGACCGGGAACGTTAACCGTAGGATTTGGATTTATAACTACAATAACTGTTGAAGAAGCAGTACATCCGCCTGAAGAAGCAACAACGGTATATGTCCCCGCAGCAAGGGCAGTAACTCCAACAATGCTAGGGTTTTGTATAGGAGATGAAAAAGCATTCGGTCCGGTCCAAGCATACGTTGCACCGGCAACAGTTACAGCAGTTAAATTTAAAGTAGCTCCAACACAAACAGGGCTATTGCTTCCGGCAGTTGGTGTAGCAATAACACCTCCACCTGTAACAGTAACGGTATTTGTAACTTGACAGCTAAGTGCCGTATTTATAATAGTAACAGTATATGTTCCGGGAGCTAAGCCTGTAGCAGTGTTTGCTCCGGCTACGCCTGATGTAGTAGAAACAGTAGTTCCAACAGAATTTGTCCAAACATAATTGTATGGTCCGGAAACACCCACAGGAGTTGATGTAGCAGTTCCATCGTTACCGGCACACGTAGCCGCAGTTGACGACATTGTGGGAATACAACATGCACCAACAGCAGGTAAAACAGAAGCAGGGTCATCTAAACATCCAAGACTTGACCATGAACCAGATTCACCATCACCACTCGCGTTTACTGTTACTGATAAGTTAGAACCGGGAGTACATCCAGGTGCAACAGTTGCTGTAAAGCAAAAATTCCATGTTCCAGGAGCGATGATTCCACTGCAATTATCTCCGAAATTATTATTTGGAGCTGTACCTGCATCGTTGGTATCAAAATAAAATCCGGGTCCCCAATTCACACCATTTACAATTCCAATACCCGCTGGAAACCAAGCCCAAGTACCTGTTCCTTGACATGGTGGAGGTGGAGCAGCAACAACTGAACCCGCAACCCAGCCTGCACCTAATGTTACTTGAACTCCATGAAGCCAGTTAGTATTTACTTGTGTGTATTGACTTATGTGGTAACAAAAAGTAACGACCTGTCCGGGATTATACATTCCATTTACAGGCAGAGGTGTAGCAGTAAACGTACTTGAATTCACACAATCAGCGCAATCTTTATTGTTTTGAATAATCATGTTGAATGTACCAACCTGACCTGTTCCACCACTAACCTGAATATAGTAAGTTACTCCGGGAACCATTTGTTCAACAGTAAGTGTAGCAGTTCCGGCAGTTCCTACAGCACAACCTCCAACACCTCCGCCAAGTGCTCCACATGTTCCGGAATACATTGCAATGTTTACGGTTGAAAAAGTAGCATTTACAGTAATTACAGCTTGATAAGAAGAAGCTGTGAAACTATACCAAACATCATTTGCAGGCACAGACATTGCTCCACCTGCGCAACCCGGTTGGAATAAATAAGGACTTGCAGGTGTTGCTCCAACAAGTGTCCCTGGTATGTTTAATGATGCACCATTTTGAGGTGCCGTTCCAACACATGCTGCAGGGGTAGGAAGTGTACCGATGTTTTGAGCGCCTGCACAATTGTCGTTTGCCGGTTGAGCAAATGCTTGCTTGCTTATAAAGCTGACAAGTATAATAAGCGCTAGTATTAATTTTTTCATTTATTAGATTTGTTAGAGAGTATTTTATTAGAGAGATTTTTTTTAATGGAATTTGGAAACAACATGATGTTCTTCCATTATAAAATTATTGGGTCCTAATGAAAAAACCGGAATATCTCTTGTTGAAGAAAAATTTTCCGGATAGTCTGATAAGTTTAAGGCACGAACGGCAGTATTTATTTCTGTAGCTGAATATAATTCAGCTTTCACACCAGTGTTGAATTCGATTGTGTGACGAGTGTTTTTTAATCGGTGATATTGCATGTCAGAATTATTCATCGCATCAATGTAGGGTTGGATGTCTGTAACGCTTCCATTGCTGGTGATTGCATAGGTTTGTCCTTGAATTTCTTGCGCGTTTAAAATCATGCTAAAGCAGATTCCTGCAAATAAGAAAATAATTTTCAGTAAGGTGTTCGATTTCATTTGGTTATGTATTAAAAATCAATTTTTACGAAGTAAGCAAAAATACTTTAAGCATACAAACTCATATTGTAAAGATACTTAGTAGTTCGATTAGCTTTATTGCTTATTTAGATGCTAAAATCAGGAGAAAAGTTGCATTCTTTTAAAAAGTAAAAAACCCTTCCAAATTTATTTGGAAGGGCTTTTTTGGTCTTTAAAACCGAACTGTTATTTTACGATGGTTACAGTTCCGGTATATTTGTGCTTTTTGTCTTTGTGATCGATGATTTTCACTACGTAAACATATACATCTTCTTGTGCTATTTCTTTACCGTGATTTACAGTCCCATCCCAATGTTTAGTGACGTCATCAGCGAAGAAAATTAAGTTCCCCCAACGGTCATAAATCAGCATCTCAAATTTTTTGATGTAATCACCTTTGCCATAAAAATCATCATTCACACCATCTCCATTTGGAGAAAAAGCATTTGGGATAAAGAATGTAAATTCAGGATCAATTACGATACAAATTTGTGTATTATCTGTACAGCCAAAATTGCTTGTAACAGTAAGTGAAGCACAATAGGTTCCTGCTTCAGTAAATGTATGTGTAGGATTTTGTAAAGTACTTGTGGTGTCGGCATTCGATGAAAAATAATCACCAAAGTTCCAAGCCCACCCTGAGATAAAGCCTGTTGAAACAGTCGATTCATCTGTATAAGAAATAGTTGGATTAATAATGCTCGTTACCAATGGAACGCTGAAATCTGCATTTGGTGTAGGGTGTACAGTAATGTAATTGTTTACTGTAGAAGTAGAAGAACATCCTCCTAAAGTAGAAGTAACAGTTAAAGTAACATTATAACTTCCAGCAACTGCATAACAGTTTGTAGGAGCATTTGTAATTGCAGTGTTTCCATCTCCAAAACTCCAAGCCCAAGTTGCAATGGCACCACCAGCAACTGTTGAGTTGTCGGTAAAGTTCACACAAAGCGGCTCACAACCAGAAGTAATGGGAGCGCTGAATGTCACAACCGGTAAAGGCAACACAGTGATAGTAACTGTTGATGTTACAGTAGGTGAACAACCATCACTTGCAGTAACCGTATAAGTAGTAGTAACAGCAGGAGAAACCGAAACAGGTGTTCCTGAACCTGTTCCTGCAGGAGTCCAAGTATAAGTATATGGTCCACCACTGCCCAATGAAGCCAGTGCAGAAATGTTAGTAGAAGCACCCGGACAAATAGAAGCAGTACCGCTAGCCAGCACGTTTAATGGAGGATTTACAGTAACAGTAACGTTAACAGGAGCCGCGAGACAACCATTTGCATCTGTTGCATTTACTGTATAAACAGTAGTAGCAGCAGGAGTAGCAGTAGGATTAGCAATGTTAGTAAAATCTAATCCAGTAGCAGGTGACCAAGTATAAGAATAAGGTCCACCATTTCCACCCGAAGCAGAAGCTGTAATCATTACACTACCTCCAGTACAAACAGTAGCAGGAGCGATTGGCGCAATTATAACAAGTGTAGGTTGTGTGACAGTAGCAGTAACAGTAGCAGTACAGCTATTCGCATCAGTAATGGTGCAAATATAGGCACCTGCACATAATCCAGTAGCAGTAGCAGTAGCTTGAGCAGGAACAGTATTCCAAGAATAAGCATAACCAGCACCAACAGTACCACCAGCACCATTAGCAGTAGCCGTTCCATCACATACACCATTACAAGAAGTAGGAGTAGTTCCCGAAACAGCGGCCGTTAATAAAGTAGGTTCAGTTACAGTAGTACTACCTGTAGCAGTACAACCCCAAGCATCAGTAACAGTAACAGTATAAGATGCCGGGCATAATGAAGTACAGGAAGCAGCAATGCAACCAGAACTCCACAAGTAAGTATAAGCAGCCGTTCCTCCTGCAGGAATAACAATAGTTTGTCCGTTACAAGCACCATTACAAGTCACATCAATACCAGCAATAGCCATAGTGATTTGTGGATCGGCAAAAACGGTAACAGTTCCTGAACCAGTACATCCACCAGCATCTGTAACTAAAACAGAATAAGCAGTAGTAGTTGCAGGAGTAGCAGTTGGAGTAGCAGTGGTGGCTCCAACTAAAGTAGCAGCTGGAGTCCATGAATAAGAAAATCCGACACCACTTGGTGTTACACCTAATATGGCGCTTCCACCAAAACAAACTGTATCGTCAGAGCCGGCATTTACTATGAGTCCGGCATTAATAGTAACTGTAGCAACAGCAGTTGAGGAACATCCCAAAGAAGTTCCTGTAACAGTATAAGTGGTAGTTGTAGCAGGAGATGCATCTGCTGTATTCACTCCTGTAGAAGTAGCACCAGCACTCCAGATATATGTTGTTGCACCACCAGCAACCAAGTTGGCAGTGAATGTTGGACACACATTTGGAGAATTCACCGTTGTTACAGGAACTGGATTAACAGTAACTGTTGCAATAGCAGAGCTTGTGCAGCCACCTGTTGTTCCAGTAACGGTATAAGTTGTAGTAATAGAAGGCGATGCATTAGCAGTGTTTACACCAGTAGAGGTTGCTCCGGCAGACCAAACATATGTTGTAGCTCCAGTAGCAGTTAAATTAGCAATTTGTCCATTACATATAGTAGGAGAATTTACAACAACCAGTGCCCCAGGATTAACAGTAACGGTTGCAATAGCACTTCCCGTACAACCTGCAGTTGTTCCTGTAACAGTATATGTTGTTGTAACCATAGGAGAAGCATTAGCGGTATTGACACCTGTAGAAGTTGCTCCTGCCGACCAAACATATGAAGTTGCTCCACCGGCTGTCAAATTCGCAGTTTGTCCGGGACAAATTGTTAGAGAATTCACGGTAACAGTTGGGGTAGGATTTATAGTGATACAAACAATATTTGAATAAACAGGTGCTCCGCAACCACTTACTTGTGCTCGAAAACAGGTATTTGCTGTCATGCCAGCTGTAGTAAAGGTGGTAGTTGTAGCTCCAGCGATATTGGTCCAAGGGCCTCCGGCTACCGGTGCGCTTTGCCATTGTATGCCTCCTACACTCCCAACTAATGAAAGATTGACGGGAGTTCCCGAACAGACGGATGCAGGAGTGACTGATGCTGTTCCCGCAATTGGTGCTGGAGTAACGATGATCGTCATGCTTAGGTTTGCAACTTGGTTACTGCAATCATCAGTAACAGCACAAGTATATGTTGTTGTAACCGCAGGACAAACAGTAATAGAATTAGTAGTAGCTCCTGTGCTCCAGTTATATAAAATGGCAATTAAACAACCACCTGTTGGAGTAGCAGTAATTGTAGAACAACTTCCAGCACAAATATTATTTGCAGAAGCAGCTATTGTAGCCGTAAAAACTGGCATAACACCTGGTGCCACAAATGTTTGAGTAGGGCACCATGGTCCAACCATGAAATTATGATTTTCTCGCATTCTGTATTGGTAAGTTGTGCCTGGACAAAGAGCTGCAAAAGAAATGTTTACTCCGGGATAATTTTGAACAATACAACTTGGTTTCATCATTTGGGCACTTTGATAATAGGGATAAGTAGCCAAAGGACCATAAAAGCCAGGAGAAAATGCAGCAGCATTAAATGCTTCACCAATACAACGAACTTCCACATCCAGCCAATATGCAGCACAACCACAAGTAGGTGAGTCGGATGCCGCATTTACAGTAATTCCACCTGCAAAAGGAGTTTGTTGTGTGAAATTTACTAATGCAATGGCATGACAGGCCTTTGCTTTATTAGCTGAAAAGACTGTTAATAGGGTGATTAAAAGCGCAAAAAGTGTAGAGTTTAAAATTTTCATAGTAATATAGAGCTGTTTAGTTATATCGAAGATGTTAGCTTCTACTCAATAGTTGCATAGAATGATCAGAAAAATGATATTATTTTATTAACAAGATATTAAGAAAATGGAAAAGGCTCTTAATGGGATTTGACAAGCTTATAAGTTGTTGATTGTGAGTCGGAAATTAATACAACAGTATAGATGCCGTTTTGAAAGTTTTCTATATCGGTCAACTCAATAGTTCCATTACAGAATAAAGAAACTCTTCTCATTTCTTGTCCAAGTAAATCATAGATAGCCAATACATATTCTCCCGAAAGTATTCCTGTAATAATTACTTTATCATTTGCCGGATTCGGATATAAATAGCTTGCCGGATTTAAATTGTAATTGCTTGCGTTTGTAAGAATGGATGTACTATCAATTTGCCAGACAAATGCATCCACATCTCCGCTTTTTATTGTTTGAAAAACACCTGCTGTTACGGGGAAATCAGGACTATAAGTATTGCCCGAGATTACAATTTTTTGTTGCATCACTTCACAAATATCATAAGCATAATCAGCACTGCTTCCTCCATTTAAGTTAGACAACTCAACGGCTCCGGTAGTATCAAATGTCATGTATACAATGTCAGAGCTTCCATTATTTATGGTATCATATTTATTTCCTTCCATTGGAAAATTAGTAGAACTTGTTTCGCCACAAACAGTAATTTTTTGATTTGTGTTTACAATAATTCCTCTTCCTGTATCCCAAGCTGAGCCTCCTGCATAAGTTAGCCATCGTAAGTTTCCAGAAGAATCAAAGCTTCCTACAGACAAATCTCTCACGCCATTCATTGTTGATTGAAATGCACCGGATGTAACCGGAAAATCATTGCTGCTGCTATAGCCTGTAAAGTAAATGTTATTGTTATTATCACAGGCTAATCCATAAATGTCTTCATTCCCTACTCCACCTAAGTATGTTGACCAAATCTTATTTCCTGTGCTATCATATTTTGCTAAAAATGCATCACTTCCACCCATTAAAAAATTTTGATAGGAGCTTGCATCAACTGGAAAATTACTGCTATAAGTATCGCCCGCAACAATTATATTTCCGATTGAATCAAACCGGATAGCATGGCCATCTTCGCTGTTTAGTCCTCCTAAATAAGTACTCCATTTTCTGTTTCCTGTACTGTCAAATTTTGCAATAAAGCAATCCAATGCTCCTCCAAACAAAGGTTGCCAAGCACTTGCAGACACCGGAAAGTTGTTGCTGCTTGTAAATCCTCCCAGCGCAATATTTCCTCTTTTATCCATGTCCATGCTAATCGCAAAATCCCCTCCTGTTCCTCCTGCATAGGTTCCCCACAAAAAAATTCCATTCGCATCAAATTGAGTTATGAAGGCATCCACCGTTCCAGAAAAAGTAGAACTAAATACTCCACTTGTGCTCACAAATAAATCGCTGCTGTATGTATAGCCTGATAATGTTGGCTTTCCCGATGGACTTACTTTTAAGCGATAACCAAAATCGTTTTGACTTCCTCCATAATAAGTGGCCCATAATCGTTGTCCGGTTGAATCAAATTTGAAAATATACGCATCGTAATTTGCATTAATGCTTGTTTGAAATGAACCTGGGCTGCTTGGAAAATCTATACTAGCGGTGTATCCCGAAATATATATGTTGCCATTCTTATCGCCATTTACTCCATAACATTCATCCGCATCGCTACCACCTGTAAAAGATATCCAAGGGTCGATAACAATCGATTGACAATTTTTTGGAACAGATGTGGTATAAGTAATGCTGTTTTTTTCTATTGTGATGGTGCAATTTTTTTCTTCTCGATTTATTTTTTTATTTTTTTTAGCATCAGCATATACGGATGGAAAGTGTTCTGTTATTTGTCCTAATGGAGTTTCAATAACAAGCATTTCTTTAGAATTTAGTTTGTCGAAATCTTTTTTTGCAACAGCTCCAATCAGTTCAAATGAAAATTCTACCGTGCTGCTTTGTGGATTTTCAAAAACAATATCATATTTTAATCCTTTATCAGGATGGTTGTAAAAGACGATGGACACTCCTTCTGAATTATTTTTGTATGTAATTTTATTGAATTGATTTGCTGAAAAACGTGTTCCGTTTTTGTAAAAATTTAATTTTTCTGATTGAGGATCTCCTTTTTCGAGTTGTATTTCAGCTGTGCTATTTATTTTGTAGTCGTATCTAAACACATTTGTTTTGTGCCCAATTAGAACATCGTTGAATAAAACGTTGTCGGTTTTTTCAAATAATACAAAAGCTATTCTGTCTTTTAAAAAATAAACTGTTCCTCCTTCAATGGATGTGTAAAATAAAATTTGCTCTGAATTAGAAAGTGCTTGGTTGATTTGTCCTTTGTTCTCAATAATGCCGGAAGCAATTGTTGGTAGCGAAAGTAGTAGGGATAAAAAAATAAAAATAATTTTTTTGATAGTCTTGGGATTCATTTTTTCGCTTGCTTTCCTAAAAATAATAAAAAAATCCGCCCGGATTGTAAATACTCGGGCGGATTTTTTTTCTTTTAACTTATTTTACAATCGTAACTGTACCAATGTATTTATGCTTTTTGTCGTTAGCATCAGTAATTTTTACAGAATAAACATACACATCTTGTTGTGCTATTTCTTTACCATGGTTTGCAACACCATCCCAATGTCTATTAATATCATCAGCGAAGAAAATTAAGTTCCCCCAACGGTCATAAATCAGCATCTCAAATTTTTTGATGTAATCACCTTTGCCATAAAAATCATCATTCACACCATCTCCATTTGGAGAAAAAGCATTTGGGATAAAGAATGTAAATTCAGGATCAATTACGATACAAATTTGTGTATTATCTGTACAGCCAAAATTGCTTGTAACAGTAAGTGAAGCACAATAGGTTCCTGCTTCAGTAAATGTATGTGTAGGATTTTGTAAAGTACTTGTGGTGTCGGCATTCGATGAAAAATAATCACCAAAGTTCCAAGCCCACCCTGAGATAAAGCCTGTTGAAACAGTCGATTCATCTGTATAAGAAATAGTTGGATTAATAATGCTCGTTACCAATGGAACGCTGAAATCTGCATTTGGTGTAGGGTGTACAGTAATGTAATTGTTTACTGTAGAAGTAGAAGAACATCCTCCTAAAGTAGAAGTAACAGTTAAAGTAACATTATAACTTCCAGCAACTGCATAACAGTTTGTAGGAGCATTTGTAATTGCAGTGTTTCCATCTCCAAAACTCCAAGCCCAAGTTGCAATGGCACCACCAGCAACTGTTGAGTTGTCGGTAAAGTTCACACAAAGCGGCTCACAACCAGAAGTAATGGGAGCGCTGAATGTCACAACCGGTAAAGGCAACACAGTGATAGTAACTGTTGATGTTACAGTAGGTGAACAACCATCACTTGCAGTAACCGTATAAGTAGTAGTAACAGCAGGAGAAACCGAAACAGGTGTTCCTGAACCTGTTCCTGCAGGAGTCCAAGTATAAGTATATGGTCCACCACTGCCCAATGAAGCCAGTGCAGAAATGTTAGTAGAAGCACCCGGACAAATAGAAGCAGTACCGCTAGCCAGCACGTTTAATGGAGGATTTACAGTAACAGTAACGTTAACAGGAGCCGCGAGACAACCATTTGCATCTGTTGCATTTACTGTATAAACAGTAGTAGCAGCAGGAGTAGCAGTAGGATTAGCAATGTTAGTAAAATCTAATCCAGTAGCAGGTGACCAAGTATAAGAATAAGGTCCACCATTTCCACCCGAAGCAGAAGCTGTAATCATTACACTACCTCCAGTACAAACAGTAGCAGGAGCGATTGGCGCAATTATAACAAGTGTAGGTTGTGTGACAGTAGCAGTAACAGTAGCAGTACAGCTATTCGCATCAGTAATGGTGCAAATATAGGCACCTGCACATAATCCAGTAGCAGTAGCAGTAGCTTGAGCAGGAACAGTATTCCAAGAATAAGCATAACCAGCACCAACAGTACCACCAGCACCATTAGCAGTAGCCGTTCCATCACATACACCATTACAAGAAGTAGGAGTAGTTCCCGAAACAGCGGCCGTTAATAAAGTAGGTTCAGTTACAGTAGTACTACCTGTAGCAGTACAACCCCAAGCATCAGTAACAGTAACAGTATAAGATGCCGGGCATAATGAAGTACAGGAAGCAGCAATGCAACCAGAACTCCACAAGTAAGTATAAGCAGCCGTTCCTCCTGCAGGAATAACAATAGTTTGTCCGTTACAAGCACCATTACAAGTCACATCAATACCAGCAATAGCCATAGTGATTTGTGGATCGGCAAAAATAGTAACAGTAGAAGTTCCTGTACAACCACTAGGATCAGTAACCGTTACGGAGTATGTTGTAGTAGTAGCAGGAGTAGCAGTTGGGGTAGCTGTAGCAGCACCTGTTAAAGATGCAGCTGGTGTCCAGTTGTATAAATATCCAGCACCACTAGGTGTTACACCTAAAATAGCACTTCCTCCGAAACAGATGGAGTCGTTCAATCCTGCATTTACAATTAAAGCAGTATTTACCGTTACTGTAGCAACCGCAGTAGAAGAACAACCTAATGAAGTTCCTGTAACTGTATATGAAGTAGTACTTGCCGGGGTCACAGTAATAGGATTTATTACAGCACCAGTTGACCAAGTATAACTAGTAGCACCAGCAGCAGTTAAAGTAGCAGATGTAGTAGGACAAATAGTCGGTGAATTTACTACTGTTAAGGGAATTGGATTTACAGTAATTGTTCCTACAGTGGTAGAAGTACAACCTAAAGAAGTTCCAGTAACCGTATACGTAGTAGTTGTAGAGGGTGAATCTGTCATGGCAGACGTTCCAGCACCTGTGTTCCACAAATAAGTTGTAGCACCACCACCGGTTAAAGTAGCTGAAGAACCATTACAAATAGTAGCTGAAGTAGAAGTTGTAACTGGTAAAGGATTAACAGTTACAGTTGCCACCGCAGTACCAGTACACCCACCTGTGGTTCCAGTAACAGTATAAGAAGTTGTAGTAGCTGGAGTAACGTTAATCGGATTTGTAACCGCACTGGTTGACCAAGTATAAGTGGTTCCACCTGTACCTGTTAATGTAGCAGTTGCTCCGGCACAAATTGTTGGAGAGTTGACCGTTACAACCATGGCAGACCCAACAGTAACAGTTGCAACAGCTGTTGAGGTACAAGTTAAAGATGTACCAGTTACTGTATATGAAGTAGTAGTTGCAGGCGTAACGTTAATAGGATTAATAACAGCACCCGTGCTCCACAAATAAGTAGTAGCACCGCCAGCAGTTAAGGTCGCTGTTCCACCCGGACAAATAGTTGGTGAATTTACAGTTGTAACTGGAGTAGGATTTACAGTTATTGTATAAATACTTGTAGGACCTGTACAACCAGCTAACGTTGGAGTAATAGTAATGGTAGAAGTAATAGGAGCTCCGGTAGCATTAACGGCTACAAATGAAGGAACGTTAGTTGCTCCACTAGCAACTAAACCAATTGCTGTATTTGAATTTGTCCAAGTAAAAGTTGCACCAGCAGGCGCACTTGTAAAGGTATTGAGAGGAACAGTTGCTCCAGGACAATAAGTTTGATTTGCTTCAGCAATAACAGTTGGTAAAGGATTTACAGTTACTGTGCTAACTACTGTTCCTGTGCAACCTGCATTACTTGCTGTTACGGTATACGATGTAGTAGTTGCTGGAGAAACAGAAATAGGATTTGTAATAGCACCAGTTGACCAAGAATAAGTAGTTCCGCCAGTTGCAGTTAATGTAGCACTTGCACCAGCACAAATAGTAGGTGAGTTTACCGTTGGTATAACCGTTCCACCTGTGTAAGTTATAGAAACCAATCCAGCACCTGCATTGTTCCCAGAAGTACATCCACCGCCACCAGGTATTAAGCTGGATCCTCCGCCACCGCCTCCGCCTCCCAAGGGAGCACTTCCGTAACAGTCGCTTCCGCCACCGCCACCGCCATAAAAACCGCCACCGCCACCGCC
>CAYWAV010000078.1:0-18089 GCA_964456225.1 uncultured Chitinophaga sp.
ACTTTTTGATAATTCACATCATAAAATGTAACCGTTGTATTAGTGTTTGTCATTAACTCGTTTGTTTCTCCATCGGTTTTAATCATGATGCCTTTGAAATAAACCGTTTGGCCCGGACGATAAATCCCTCTGTCTAAAAAGAAAAATGTTTTTGGATACTTGCTTTTATCTTTCTCATTTCCCCTGTATTGATAAATTCCGTTTTCGGTTTGTAAACGATCTGTTTCACCACTTGTATTTATCAATGGTGTTGGGGATTTATAAGAGAAGTCGATGGTAAAATTTCTATAATCAGTAGTTGGAGGAACATTAAAATATCCCAAGTCATCCGAAGTATACTTTTCCGATTTTATGTATTCGTATTTACGGGATGTATAATTGTATTTTTCAAAATATAATTGTGCGTTTACTCCTTTTAACGGAGCACCTGTTTCACGATGTTGCATATAAAAATCGTAGCTGCCATTGGTCATTCTGCGGTTAATGTAACTGATGTTGGACACCCAAGTTGCAGCATAGGCAACGCCTTGATTTTTGTATGCAAATGTTTTATCAGAACCAATTAAAATCACATAATGACCAAAAGGCAATTCAGGAATTTTAATTTCTGTGGAGTGTGATTGATAATCTCCATCATCCGGCAATTCAACAGTAAATTCTTTTACTGAAGTTAATTTTAAATATTGTTTGATGAGTTGCTCTCCGTAATAACGTTCGATGGATTTGTTGTATTTGTCGATATCCATTTGAGCAATACGAACATAAACTGTTTTCAAATTTTTGTACGTAACCAATGCGCGGGAAGGCGCATTCGGAATGTTTACTTTCTCTGCCATGAAATCGACCGTGTGCTCAACTATTCTTGCTTTTAATGCTTCGCAATTTTGTGCTCCATCGCTGCCGGGATATTTTTTTATAACGGCCTCACACAATTCCAAGGCTTGTTTTTTCATCCATTTGTTTTCATCCGATTGCAATGCATTGTATTTATTTCCTTTTTCGAAATACACTTGTGCAATCTCATAGTTTACATCTGCAGAGGCTGGATCAGCAGCAAATTTTGCCTCTAAATTTTGTAATGTTAAAAAGTATAAGCTGTCTTTAATTTCAGAAGTAGAATTTCTTTTAACAAACTTCAAGCGTTTGATATCAATATCAATAAGCGCTTTCGGGTCGGCATCGTTTGCGTGGAATGCCGTTAGTTCTTGCAATATTTTGATAGCATAAAATTTCGATGACAATGAATCTTTTGAAACGATTCCCACTTTTGCAAACTCATTAAAATTCCAGAAATAACTTTCTGAATTGATTTCAAACTTATAGGTTGGTCGTGTGATATCCGGCTCTTCGTTCGAATAATAATCAACAGCACGGTGAGCAAGGAAATCGTAAAGTGTAGGTCGGAATTTTCGAGAGTTGGTTTGTGTTACAAGGATCTCGTCATATATATTTAATGGCGTACGTTTTAAACTGTCGCTACTTTCAAGTGATGCTTGATAATTTTCAATTACTTTAGTAAAAATGGTTTTTAAATCCCAAGTAGTAATATCCTCATTATCAAAATTTACTGTTGTGGTACGATTGTAAAAACGATACCGATTTTGCTGATAATATTGCCAATAGCTTTCGGCAATCATGGATTGTAAAATTGGCTTTACAGGATATTTTGCTTCTTTGGCTTCTTCTGTTAATTTGTTGAGCGCTTTTATTAAGGAATATTCTTCCATATACTGCTCAAACTTCATCCTATGAATGATTGCTTTTACATATTGAGGCGCATTGTTTTCTAATTTTGCCTTATCATAAATCCCATTTACAACATCCAATGCCGATTTATTTAAGCCTTTATTGCTTAAAGAATCCACTTTTTGCCATTCTTTAGCATAAGTGCTTCCCTTTGGAAAAATCAATACGGTTTTTTGGTTGTTTGTTTGGTAAGATGTAAGGGTTACAGCACCTGTAATTGTTGCTATAGTAGCAATAGCGACTAAAAGAATCTTCCTCAATTTCATAATTAGTAGTTTTTTAAAAAATTTAATGGTTTTAGTGCCTTACTCTTAATCCCTCTCCTTGGAATAAGGAGAGGGAAATTATATGGTTTCACCATTAGATGCAATTTAATTCAAAATTCCATAAAGAAAAATGATTTTTACTTAAAACGTGCAATGTCCACCTCTTTGTCAAGCGCTGTATGGTGTCTGAGAAAATTGGCAAACTGGAAAGCAAAAAAGGGGGCCAACATCACTCCTTTGGTTCCCATTCCATTAAAAACAGCCAATTGAGGATGCTCAGGGTGTAAACCAATGAGTGGTCTACGGTCGTTAACCGTTGGACGGACACCTGCTTGGTGATCGATAATCTCAAAAGGCACTTTCAGTACTTTTTGAAGCTTTTCAACCAGTTCAGATTTCCCTTTTTCTGTAGTCGATTCTGTTAAATCCTCCCATTCATAGGTTGCTCCTACTTTATATATATCATTCCCGATTGGGAGAATAAATACAGCCTTATTAATAACCGTATTAAATGGAATATGATGGCTATGTTTTAATTGAATAGTTAGTGTTTCGCCTTTGGTGAGTTTAAAAGGCAGCCATTTGAAATAGGGATTTTCGATTGCTTTGTAACCTTCACAAAAAATTATTTTAGATGCGGAAATTCCTTTGTAAAAAACCGACTCTTCCTTCATCACCAGTTGATTGTATTCAAACAACTCTTCAATAAATTGATTGTTTTTTTGAAAATATGTTTTGCTTGAATTTAAAAACTGAATGGTGTCCAAATTCCCTGCATGCATCACTTCTGAAATGCCCAAAGGGTTATAAATAATCCCATTCAAATCGTCTTCAAAAATTGCTTCATTTAAATATTTACCAATAGGTTCTTCAATTTTTTTCAACCAAAGGGTTTTTTCTTGTTCTTCGGCAAAGGGTTTTAAAATCCGTTTTGAAAAGTAAAATTGAGCTCCGAGCTGGTCTTCCATTTCAGGATAAAATTCGTCCATATATGTAAGCAAGTCGTCTGCCATCCAACTTTTAACAAGGCGCTTAAATACTACAGGATTGTAAAGTCCGGCTGCAACTCTTGAAGCACTACTATTAGCTGCTTGGTCAATAACAATCACTGACCGACCATACTTCAACAGTGTCAACGCTAGAATACTTCCAGCAAGTCCTTGTCCAACTATTATATAATCTACCTTTTTGCTCATTTTGCCCTAAAATTAGTATTAAATCTTTGATTAAATCTTTTTATCTTGCATCGTAATAAACCTCATCCCTAACCTTTCTCTTTGATGATGAAGTAAGTATTTGAGTGACGAATCTATTTTGTATTATAAATAATGGAAAAAGCAAAACTAACAATCGGCAGAAGAGAACTCATCGATTTTCCTGAATTGGGATTGTTTGGCATCGCGGCAAAAATAGATACCGGAGCTTATACAACTGCTTTGCATTGTCATGATATTAGAGAAGAAAATGGTGTTTTGTATTTCAAATTATTAGACCCTTCACATCCTGACTATACAGAAAAGGAACAAAAATTCACGTTATATTCTCAAAAGGAAATCAAGAATTCGGCTGGAGAATCTGAAAAACGATACATCATAAAAACAATTGTGAGAATTGGTAAGAAACGTATAAAATCTGTAATTTCGTTAACCGACAGAGGAACGATGCGTTACCCCGTTTTGATTGGAAGAAAGTTGTTGAGGAATAAATTTGTTGTGGATGTAAGTTTGTTGAATAATTTGCCTTAGGTAAAAAAATAAAGATTAAAAAGGATTTCTTTTTTGTAAAAGCAAAAATTCAAACTATTTATAAACAAAAATTAGAACATGAAAATTGCAATTTTATCACGCGGACCAAAACTTTATTCTACTCGTAGATTAGTTGAAGCGGCCGAACAACGTGGACATGAAGTGGTGGTACTCGACCATTTAAAATGTGTATTGGTAATCGAAAAAGGAAACCCGCACATTTTTTACAATGGAAAAGAAGTGGTTGGAATTGATGCTGTTGTTCCTCGTATTGGTTCATCCGTAACATTTTACGGAGCAGCAGTTGTTCGTCAATTCGAACAAATGAAAGTTTTTTCTTCTGTAGAATCGCAAGCACTTGTTCGTTCACGTGATAAATTACGCAGCTTACAGCTGTTGGCAAAGGCAGGAATAGGAATGCCCAAAACAGCATTTGCTTCTGCTCCTCGAAACATTGATAACGTATTGGAACAAGTTGGTGGTGCGCCAGTAGTAATTAAATTATTAGAAGGGACACAAGGTATCGGAGTAATTTTAGCTGAGACACACAAATCTGCGAAATCGGTAATTGAATCTTTTTTGGCATTGAAAGCAAACATCCTTGTTCAAGAATTTATTAAGGAAGCAGGTGGTGCGGACATCCGTGCATTTATTGTAGATGGGAAAATTGTTGGTGCAATGAAACGCCAAGGCGCTCCGGGCGAATTCAGAAGCAATTTGCACCGTGGTGGAAAAGCAAACATTGTTGAATTAACGAAAGAAGAAAGAGAAACAGCAATAAAAGCAGCAAAAAAATTAGGATTGGCAATTGCGGGTGTCGACATGTTGCAATCTGCTCGTGGATCATTAGTAATGGAAGTAAATTCATCTCCCGGACTAGAAGGAATTGAAGGCGCAACAGGAGTTGATATTGCAGGAAAAATTATTGAGTACGTGGAGAGAAATGAGTTTAATCATGAGCCGTAAAGTTACAGACAATGAACCATAAATCAATTTCAATTTTTTTATTTCTAACCCTACTTATTTCTAATTTCTCTACTGGACAAATAGATAGTGTAAAATCACGAAAAACATCCCTTTCTTTTTCAGTGAGTAACAATGGACAAGTAGATCATTCTATTCATGATTTTTATCGTCAAGATTCAGAATTCTTAAACTTCCTTTTTAATACTCCAACTAGTAAACACACAGAAATAAAATACAACCTCTCCTTTTCATATGTTAATAGTAAAAAAATTGTCACTGGGGTAAAACTAGGTTATCAATCAATTATAAATAAATATAGCACATCTGACTACACATCTGAAATTGAAGCTCAAGGAAGCCAATCCATTTACAATATAAATTCATCGCTTGGATATGCTATTAATAATAAAAAAATAGATTTTGTTGTTGGATTGCAAGTGCCATTATTTATTATTGGAGGATATAAACATACTAGCACAGAAAAAAATTATAGATCAAATGCTTCTGGAGATAGAGAGTTACAATACACAAGTGAAACAGAAACAAATATTCTTGGTGGATATATAACAGGACTAAATAGTTTTTTAAATATTCGATATTCATTCAATAGATTTTTTATTTTTTCAGACGTTGCTACTGGAATCTTATACGCATCCACTGGGTCAACTTTTTCTACAGAAACTACAACAACCTATTCTGGGTCTTATTTTCAAAACTATCCTCCCAATTATTCATCAAGTGATTCGGATTACACATTAAAGAAAACATACTTTTCATCTCCAGAATTTTCATTCGGAATCGGACTAAAATTTTAAACATGACCTACTCCAACAAAAACATACACATCAACGGAATGGACATCAAGCCTGGGCAAACCGCTCAGGTGAGTTTGAATTGGTATCAATTGCCAACCAAAACAGTTATTGAAATTCCGGTTTATGTTTTTCGCTCTAAAAATCCTGGTCCTACTTTATTAATTTTAGCAGGAATGCATGGCGATGAAATTAATGGAATTGAAATTGTTCGTAGACTAATTACTCGTGATGATGTAAAAAATCCATTGTGCGGAAGCATCATTGCAATTCCTGTTATCAATATTATTTCTTTTTTATCGGGGTCACGGGATTTGCCTGATGGTAGAGATTTGAACCGTTGTTTCCCAGGAACAAAAAATGGTTCGCTTGGTGGCAGAATCGCTTACGATTTAATGAATGAAATTATTCCGCAAATTGATTTCGGAATCGACTTTCATACGGGTGGTGCAAAAATCAGCAATTATCCTCAGTTACGCTGTGTGTTCAATAGCAAAGTGAATTTGGATTTAGGTAAAAAATTCTCTCCTACTTTAATTATCAATTCCCCTTTCCGTGATAATACTTTACGTAAAGAAGCAGCCCGAAAAGGAAAATCTATTTTGGTTTTTGAAGGTGGAGAATCTTCCCGCTTCGATTATTTATCCATCAACGAAGGAATGAATGGTTGTATTCGTTTGATGAAACATTTAAAGATGTTAAAAACGGATCTTCCAAACAATCCAACAGTATTACTTCATAAATCCACTTGGGTGAGAGCAAAATCCTCTGGATTATTTCACACTTCCAAAACAAATGGTGCTCATATTAGAAAAGGAGAAATCATTGGCAACATTTGTGATCCTTATGGAGAACATGATGATAAGTTAATTTCTCCAGCGGATGGTTATATTGTTGGAATCAACAATCAACCAGTAGTGAATCAAGGCGATGCTTTGATGCATATTGGTATTGAGGAGTAAAACTTGAAATTCTAAAAACTAAAAACATAGTAACAAAAATAAACTCCGTCTGTTGACACATTTGTATTTTTCCATTCTCAATCATTTTGCAGAAAATTTTAAATAGAAAGATTATGCTTGTATGCCAACAGGCGGAGTTTGGTTTGCCAATTAGGTAAAATTCTTTAAAAACAGGATGAGCTCTCTCGCTCTCATCCTGTCGGGTTTTCTAAAAGTCCCAATCACAAACAAGTATTAATCGTTTAGGGACAATTAAAAATCTACTGAATCTGACAATTAATACTGTATTCACCCCAAAAATCACTTCCCGATCCAGTATTTTCATTACATCTATCTTCTGCTCTTTTGCGGGTATCTTTATAAGTATAAATGGAATGATCACTTGTACTAGTTCCACTACCAGAGGTATATGTTTTAGAACATTTACATGTGTAATCTTTTTTACATGACACCATTGATGTTCCAATAAATAATAATGCTCCTGCGAATAAAATTGATTTTTTCATTTTTTTTGTTTTTAAAATTGTTTAAATTATTATAACGCAAAGGTGACCACTTAAACACCGAAAGTTGTTACATCACTTTTGAAAAAAGTTATATAATTCACATATAAAAAGGAGGGTTGTTATTGCTTTTTATTCAACAGGACTATATACTCCAACAGAAGAGCGTCATTAAAAGCATTGCAATAGTAATAGTATTGCAAGGATTTCATATCAGTAAGAAATTCTTTTGCGGGTTGTTTTTGATAAGAAGGAATATTTCCAATAAAAAAAGGAAAGTCATTTTCATAAACGCCTTTCACCAAATCATCATAAGAAGTAAAAGGTAAATCAACAGGTTTGCACCCCCATTTCATTATAGCTGAATTCAACATTATTTTTTCTAAACTACTTTTAGAATGTTCTATTTGCGTTTTTGCTTCTGCTACAAACTGAGGTTCCAATGCCTCCAGCTCCGCAATGGGCTTTATGTTCATTAACCGAGCCAAGTGATACAAAACAATCGATGTTTTACCATAATAAGGAGAAACAAACAAAGGATGTTTGATGTGATCCTTTTGATTAATCGTTTTGATGATTAATTGAAGACTTGCACTATCCGCTTTTGTCCACACCAAATTATTTTGTTGTACAAAACACAATACATTGCACAAAACCGAAACATCAAATACAAGAAGAATAAGCAGCACTTTTTCGATACGACTTAAAAGTGGTTTTGAGTTTCCCTTTGTTGGTGTATTGCTGCATTAAAGCATGAACCTGTTTCACAATCGAATCTGGAGCATTTTCGCTCATCAAGATAAGCGCTGTGCAATCTAAATCATCTGGGAAAGCTAAATCTCCACGCAATTTTGGAATCCAATTGTTATAGGGAAATGTAAAAGCAGTATCTGTCCGTGAAAAATTATACGTGTTTCTTCCTTTTGTATTTTTAAATTTTTGATGTACGAATTGATTTTGTTTTTGAATACTATCAACAATTAATTTATCAGAAGGAGACAAATCAGATTTTAAAGAATTTAATGTATAACCAATAAGTGCATTGTAAAAAACATTGTTGTCTTTTTGCTTTTCGCTGTAACGAGAGTTTTTAGAAATATAAGAAGGGAATATTCCTTTTAAAAAATAAGAATCAGCAACCGTTTGTTGTTGCTGAATTCTTTTTAGAGTACTAGTAATATTGGATGATTCTTGGGAATAAGAATTGAACGAAAAAAATAGGTTAATAATGTATCCGACAAAAAACAAACCCCTAACTCCTCTCGAGAGAGGAATAAATTCGAGTGCTAACAAAATATTTATCAAAAAATTGTTTATTTAATTACCCCTAATTCTTTCCCTACTTTTTCAAAAGCAAGTAATGCTTTATCCAAATGTTCTTTTTCGTGAGCTGCAGAAAGTTGTACTCGAATACGGGCTTTGTCTTTTGGAACTACGGGATAAAAGAATCCAATTACATAAATTCCCTCTGCTAATAATTTACTTGCAAATTCCTGAGCCAATTTTGCATCGTATAACATAACAGGAACAATGGCTGAATCGCCTTCTTTAATTTCCAATCCAACTTTTTTAATTCCTTCTTTGAAATAGTTGACATTCCATTCCAGTTTGTCGCGCAAAGCAGTGGATTCACTTATTAAATCCAACACGGCAATGGATGCTCCAACAATGGAAGGAGCTAATGAGTTACTGAATAAATAAGGACGAGATCGTTGACGCAACATTTCAATTACTTCTTTTTTTGCGGAAGTAAATCCACCCATTGCACCACCCAAAGCTTTTCCCAATGTTCCAGTTACAATATCTACACGGTGCATTACATTTTTTAATTCAATAGTTCCTCTTCCTGTTTTTCCAATGAATCCACTTGCGTGACTTTCATCGACCATCACCATTGCATTGTATTTATCTGCCAAGTCGCAAATTTTATCCAAAGGAGCCACAAATCCATCCATAGAAAAAACACCATCGGTAACAATTAAACGGAAACGATTTTTTTGCGCTGCTTTTAATTGTTCTTCCAAATCTGCCATGTCGCAATTTTTATAACGGTAGCGTTCTGCTTTACACAAACGCACACCATCAATGATGGATGCATGATTTAATTCATCGGAAATAATTGCATCTTCTTCACCCAACAATGGTTCAAACACACCACCGTTTGCATCAAAACAAGCCGCATATAAAATCGTGTCTTCTTGTCCGACAAACTTTGCTAACTTTTGTTCTAACTCTTTGTGAATGTCTTGTGTTCCACAAATGAAACGAACACTACTCATTCCGTATCCATGACGGTCCAAGGTTTTATGAGCCGCTTCAATCACTTTTGGGTGAGAAGACAATCCCAAATAATTATTTGCACAAAAGATGATGACATCTTTGCCATTTACTTTCACCACAGCACCTTGTTCGCTAGTAATAACACGTTCGCGTTTGAACAAACCTGATTCTTCAATGTTTTTTAATTCTGTTTGAAGATGTTCTTGAAATTTTCCGTACATAAAAAAAAGATGTTAGATATTAGATTTGAGATGTTAGACTAAGCTAAGGGTGACATTTGTTTTTAATTTATTTTTCTAGGTTTTTCTTAACGTTTGCTAAGCCTTGATTAAAATCTTTTAATTGTTGATTGTTTGAGAGTAAAAGTATAGAAAATTTAGCTTAATTTGTAATGATTTTAAATGTTGTTCAAATGAAACAAATAATTGTATTTTTTCTATTAATAATAGCGCTAATTAGTTGCAAAAAAGATATTCCGGAACCACCAACAGAATCTGATAGCAATACATCCGGCTATATCAGCTATAATGAATATGCTATCACCTTTTTTAACAACAACTTTTCGGGTGGTGGAGTACTTTCGGTAAGCCTCGATGGAAACGTACAAAATGTCACATATGCATACAGTTATAATCCGGGTTGCGGAGCCACTGGTTGTGCAAATTTTACAATGCCCCCAGGTACTTATAGTTATTATTACCAGTCGAATAGTGGCGCAAATCTGTCGGGATCTGTTATTACGGGAGCAACGCAATGCATTACAATCTTAATTGATTAAATAGATGAAACAACTTACTTTTTTATTTTTTTTAATTTTAAAGTTCTCCTTTTGCTATGGTTTCAATAATTCCGCTTTAACAAGAACCGATAGCATCAATAAGCAAAAAGAGAAGCAACATCTATCCTATAATGGCGGAACATACGCTCCATTTGGGATAATGACAGGATTTACATTTGCTCGTGGCCATGGATTCTATATCAATGCCAGGTGCAACCATCACATTTTGAAAAAGACACAATATTATTTTGATGGTTCAGCAATAAGTGATCGTAATTTAAGCTGGACGTATGATGATAGAAAAGTGTATTCGAGATGGGAAGCTAATGTTGGAGGGATATTTCGTTTATACAAAAACAACAAGGGAAGAGAATTAAAAATATATGCTGGCGGAGGAATTCTAAAACCAAGATATTTATACTCTTTTAAAAAAGCTGCTGCAGCAAGTATTGACCATGTTTGGGTAGAATATAGAGAACTCAGTAAATTTACATACAATACCGAAGTTGGGATTTGCTTTTATTTAAAAGAAAGCCTAGTCATACAAATTGGCGCCTCATCACTAACAAAAAAGTATGAAAGGATGCTTACTTTTGGTATCGGAACAGGACTATATAAATTTTATAAATAATGAAAAAAATAATGTTATTAGGCTCAGGAGAACTGGGAAAAGAATTTGTAATTGCTTTGAAGCGCTTGGGACAATATGTAATAGCTGTTGATTCCTACAACGATGCACCTGCACAACAAGTAGCGGATGAACGCGAAGTCATTAACATGTTGGACGGAGTTGAATTGGACAGAATAGTAGCAAAACACAAACCTGATATTATTGTTCCTGAAATTGAAGCCATTCGTACTGAACGTTTTTACGATTATGAAAAGCAAGGAATCACCGTTGTTCCAAGTGCAAAAGCAGCCAACTTTACAATGAACAGAAAAGCAATTCGGGATTTGGCAGCAAAAGAATTACGATTAAAAACTGCGAAGTATGAATATGCAAACAGTTTGGAAGAATTAATTGCTGTAGTTAAAATAGTTGGAACACCTTGCGTTGTAAAGCCATTGATGAGTTCATCCGGAAAAGGACAAAGTGTTATCAAAACAGAAGCGGACATACAAAAAGCCTGGGACTATGCACAAGAAGGAAAACGTGGAGATTATACCGAAGTAATTGCAGAAGCATTTGTAAAATTTAATTCAGAAATTACATTGCTGACAGTTAGTCAAAAGAACGGAACTACTTTATTCTGCCCTCCAATCGGGCATCGACAAGAACGAGGCGATTATCAGGAAAGCTGGCAACCTGCAGAAATAAAACCAGAACATTTAAAAGAAGCGCAAGAAATGTCTGCAAAAGTTACAAAAGCATTAACAGGATCAGGATTATGGGGCGTGGAATTTTTTCTTGCTGATGATGGTGTTTATTTTTCGGAATTATCTCCTCGTCCGCACGATACTGGAATGGTAACGTTAGCAGGAACACAAAATTTTTCTGAATTCGAATTGCATGCACGTGCTGTCTTAGGATTACCAATTTCTGAAATCACTTTAGAAAGAGTTGGAGCAAGTGCGGTTATACTTGCAGATAAAGAAGGAATGAATCCAACTTATTCAGGATTGGAAAAAGCAATGAATCATCCAAAAAGTGATATCCGCATTTTTGGGAAACCAATTACTCGTCCATATAGAAGAATGGCGGTTGCATTAACGTATGATAAAGTAGGGAGCAATGTGGAAGAAGTAAAGAAGAGAGCGATTAAGATTGCGGGGGAGATTAGAGTTGAGCCTCACCCCTAGCAGACCTCAACCCCTATCCTTGTTCAAGGAGAGGGGAGTAGATTCGTCTTTGTAAACAAAAATTATTATCTTTCATAAAAATAAAACAAAATGGAAAAAGAGCTGACCTTAGAAGAGATTCAGAATTTTAAAGGAAAATATCCTAAGCAATTGTGGTTTTTATTTTTGGTAGAAATGTGGGAACGTTTCTGTTTTTATGGTATGCGTGGTGTATTAACCATTTTTATGGCCGATCAGATTTTAGGATTATCCTTACCCGATAAAGATGCGAATCTAAAATACGGAGCCATTCAAGCCTTTGTATATGCATTCACCTTTGTAGGTGGAATTTTTGCCGATAAGTTTTTAGGATTTAAAAAGTCGCTCCTGTTCGGTGGATTGGTTATGATTGCCGGAAATATTATCATCGCTATTTCTCCACAGGAATTTTTCTATTTAGGAATTACACTTTCAATTATTGGAACCGGATTTTTTAAACCGAATATTTCTTCGATGGTTGGTGAACTATATAAAGAAGGCGATCCAAGAAGAGATGCTGGATTTGGATTGTTTTATTCCGGAATTAATATTGGCGCGTTGTTAGGCGGTGCTGTTTGCGTGTATTTAGGAACAAGCAAAGATTATGGCTGGAGTTATGCATTTCTTTCTGCTGCAATCGTAATGGCATTGGGATTAATCACTTTTCTATTGACGAGAAAATCATTGGGCCCAATTGGGAATTCACCGCTATTAAATTTACCGGCAAATAAAAGACTCACCAAAGAAATAATCGTATACGTTGGTGCATTGTTGAGTATTCCTTTAATCTTTATCATGATTAAAAACACCGACTATACCGATTACTTTATGTATTCAATAGGACCGCTAGCATTTTTGTATTTCATTTATGAAACGATAAAGGAAAATGATGCAAAAGCGCAAAAGAAATTAATTGCTGCATTCATTTTTATTTTGTTCTCCATTATTTTTTGGGCATTCTTCGAACAAAGCGGTGGGTCATTAGCTCTCTTCGCACAAGATAATTTGCATCACAATTTATTATCATTTGAAATCAATCCAAACATTGTAAACAATACATCCAATTCATTCTTCGTAATTGTTTTTAGTCCGATACTCGGATTAATATGGCTAGCAATGGCCAGAAGAAAAATAGAACCAAACACTGTAATAAAATTCGGAATTGGATTTTTGTTTTTAGCAGCGGCATTCTATCTTTTTTATTATACTAAGTTCTTTGCTGATGAAAGTGGAAAAACTTCTTTAAATGCATTTACGCTTGCTTACCTTGTAATTACATTTGGTGAATTGGCTTTATCACCTATCGGATTATCCATCATGACAAAACTTTCACCAAAACGATTATCAGGAATGATGATGGGCTTTTGGTTTTTGGCGAGTGCTTACGGACAATATGCAGCGGGATTATTAGGTGCAGGAATGTCTAGTCCGGATGAAAATGCAAGTTTATCTACAAAATTAGAATTATATACTGACGGGTATCAGCAACTCGCCATTTATGCGCTAATTGCCGGGATTGTATTAATCGCTATTTCTCCACTTGTCCGTAAATTGATGCAAGAGGTAAAATAATTTTGTCAAGTCCAATCGATATAAATCAATTCTTAACACTTTCGGAAACACATCCGATTCTGGATGTACGTACACCTGCCGAATTTGCTCAAGGACATATTGTTGGCGCATTGAATCTTCCTATTTTCACAAATGAAGAACGTGTTATTATTGGAACACTTTATAAAAAAGAAGGCAAACAAATTGCTGTTTTAAAAGGATTGGAAATTGTTGGGCCGAAACTTCATGCATTCGTAACTGATGCTATCAAATTAAATAAAACAGATACATTTTTAGTTCATTGTTGGAGAGGTGGAATGCGGAGTTCGAGCATGGCATGGTTTATAGAAACCTATGGATTTAAGTGTTTAACATTAAAAGGCGGCTATAAAAATTATCGTAAACAAGTTCTTGGAAGTTTTGATGAACAGAAAAATATTGTCCTGCTAGGTGGAAAAACAGGTACTGGCAAGACAATTATTTTGAATGAGTTAGAGAAACTAAACGAACAAATTATAGATCTCGAAAAACTTGCCCAGCACAAGGGGTCTTCCTTTGGAGCACTTGGAGAAAAAGAACAGCCTTCACAAGAACAATTTGAAAATGAATTAGCATTTCAATTTTCAAAAATTGATTCTCAAAAACAATGTTGGATTGAAAATGAAAGCAGAATGATTGGAAAAAATATTCTTCCGATTGGTTTGTGGGAGCAAATGAAAAATGCTTCAGTTGTTTCAATTGATTTGCCATTGCAAGAACGAGTTAATTATCTTATAAAAGAATATGGAAAATTTAGTAAAGAGCAATTAATTGACTCCACAAAACGTATTGGAAAACGATTGGGCGGTCAGCATGTAAAACGCGCCATTGAAGCCATTGAAGAGAGCGATTACAAAACTGCTTTTGAAATTTGTTTAGTGTATTATGACAAAACCTATTCTTACGGAGAAGAGCAAAGACAAAAAGGGAAAGTGACGCATTATGAGTTTCAGAAATTAGATATTGAGTCAATCGCTAAAGCGATTAGGATGATTTAACTTGCTCGCAGATTACGCGAATTTTCGCAGATAAAATACAATAAAGTAGTTACCTGTAATAGTAAAAATCGATATTATTAACAGCACCAAAAGAATAACACAACTAATGAACTAGTGAACCAATGACGAATGAGCCAATTAAACTAACACAATACTCTCACGGAGCAGGATGCGGTTGTAAAATTGCTCCACATGTTTTGGAAGAAATTCTGAAAACAAATTTTATCGCTCCTTCCGATACTAAATTAATTGTAGGAAACAGTTCCAAAGATGATGCTGCCGTGTATGATATTGGAAACGGACAAGCAATTATAAGTACAACAGATTTTTTTATGCCAATTGTAGACGATGCAACAGATTTTGGAAAAATTGCTTCTGCAAATGCAATCAGTGACGTTTATGCAATGGGCGGAAAACCACTTTTAGCAATTGCGATTTTAGGCTGGCCCATTAATAAACTACCTCCCGAACTGGCGCAAAAAGTTATTGACGGAGCGAGAATCATTTGTGCCGAAGCGGGAATTACACTTGCGGGTGGACATAGTATTGACAGTCCGGAACCCATTTTTGGTTTAGCGGTAACCGGAATAATTGACCTGAAAAACTTAAAACAAAACAATACAGCTAAAGAAGGAGACTTGATTTATCTAACGAAAAAAATTGGAGTGGGTATTTTAACAACCGCAGAAAAAAAAGGAGTTTTAAAAGAAGAACACAAAGGAATTGCAGCAAAACAAATGATGCAATTAAATAAATCCGGAGAATTGTTCGGACGATTAAATTATGTAACAGCCATGACAGACGTTACTGGATTTGGATTATTGGGACATTTAATTGAAATGGCAGAAGGGGCAAACCTAAGTATAGAAATTAACTACTCAAAAGTTCCATTGATTGATGATTTAAATTTTTATACCTCGCAAATGTGTGTGCCCGATAATAGTTTTAGAAACTGGAGTAGTTATGATCCAAAAGTATCAGGAATAACTGGAGATTCGCTTTTAACTCTTTGTGACCCACAAACAAACGGAGGATTATTGGTTACAATAGATTCAAAACATAAAAATGAGTTTGAGGACTTACTTCGCATTGAGGGAATGCAAGCATTTGCTCAGCCAATTGGGAAAGTAAAAAAGAAAGAAGAGAAAGTAATTACATTAATATAAATCCTGTGTTTCAATTAAATCCAAAATTTCATCCTGATTTACCTTTTGGATGTTTTTGGCAGGAATTGGAATATCACCATTTCCTTTATTTAAGCCATTATCACCTGGATCGATAGAATTGTTAATGTCTTTGGCATCATACATCAAACTATTGTTGTAAGTTGATTTTGTTTTACCAAAACGAAACACCAAACCAAAATTTGCAAAAATACTTGCTCCAATTTTTTCTGAATAATAATTTGTATAAGTAGAGTTGTTGTCCTTGACAAGTGTTGTAGAATAAAATTGAATTTTGTTTCTAGTAGTAAATCCCGTACTCAAATAAAAATTAAAAAACTCTGATGGTTGAATATCTAATCTCATACCAGACAAAAATTCATACCGTCCAAAATATAATTTATCATTTTCGTTGACGTTCCCAATTTTGAGTGAATCAGTATTCGCGAATGTATACAAACCACCTTGAGGCTTTGTGTACAAACTTGTGCGGACATGTTTTCCAATCGGAATACACAATGTCATTCCACGTGGAAATTGAACACTAAAATTTGTTTTGTCTAATCGTCCAACTCTTATTCCAACATAAGGCAATTGATAGCGATTCCCCCAAAGGAAAGACCGCGTGTAGCCAACTCTAAAACTGAAACTTGGAGTTGCTGTAAAATTGTAAAGAACAGTAGATGCTAAACGGTAGGTTTTCGTATATTCATATGACCCGTCTTGCGTAACAAATGGAGATAGCTCTACGAAGAAAATACTTTTCTTTCCATTACTATAAAATCCTCTACAACCAAAAGAAAATTTATTTAAATGATGCGGAGTAATGCCTTCTAAATTTAATTTCAAACTAGTATAATTTCCTGTTAACAATAAATTTAGCGTAGAAATTTTTGTGCTGTCTTTATTATAAATATCTCTTGTAACAATAGGGAAATTGTATCCTATTGAAAATTGGTTCACATGATAAGCGCCTAAGAGTTTAGAAATCTGATTAACAGTGTCCAATTCTTTTTTGCCAGTTGAGTAATAGTCGATGTAAAGGGTTTTGTTAAAGTAGTGTTTAGGCATCTTTACCTTCTTAGTAGAGTCACTTGTATTAAATGCTGAAAGCTTTGTAGCAAAAAGTACAAAGCTTATCAGAAAAATTATATGTTGTTTATTCGGCTTCACCGTTCTATCAATTTTCTTTCACTATCTTAATCAATTCCTTTTTAAAATCATCTTCTGCCCTTCTCACAGCTGAAACTTTTTTGACAGGGAGAATTTTTTTGAATTTTTCATAGTATTCTCTGTAGAGTTCAAATTCTTTTTGTTTGAGATTTAACTCTGCTGCTAAATATGCTTCTGCTTCTTTGTCGGTAGCAAAGTCATAATTTGTTTTGGCATTGTATTGCAAGCGGAATGTTTTTCTTCCCGCTTCCAACTTATCATTCATTTCATTGTATAATGGCCAGAATGCTTGAGACTCAGACGCTGTAAAATTTACTTTTTTAGAGATGAACGCAGCTCTCAATGCATCTATTTTATCCTTCTTATCTGCCTGCGCAAAAGAAGTGTTGATGGTGAGCATCAGCACAAGTGCAAAAAGGATATATTTAAAATTCAATTTCATTATTTCTTATTCGTATTAAGAGAGTCTTCTGAAGTTTCGTCTTCTGACAATTGCTCATCCAACAATGCTTCATCTACCATTTCATACAAACTTTCATCATCAAAATTCTGAATATTTTTTTCATTTAAAATTTCATTCTTTTCCAAACAAGCCAAGGTCAAACAATCACCGGACAAAACTGTAGAATCTTTTCTATTAAAATACCAAATGGCAGAAATTCCAACTATTAAAATAAGACTCGCGGCAATTGCCATTTGAGGTTTAAATAATGTAGCTATTAATTGTTTAATAACACCTGGCTCCTGTATAGAAGAATGAATTTTTTCTTTTACATCGTCTGTTTTGCTTTCAAAATAAGCAGGTGCAACTTTAAAAGCATTTTTCTTGGGAATAGAGGATAATACAGAAAACTCTTTTAATTCAGATTCCATTTCTAATTTATCAACTACCTTTTTCTCTACATTTTCGAAATAGTTTTCTGGAAGAGCTTTTAGAACAGGCTTTTTAGTGCTTGCCAATTGAGGAAACACAGATAGCTCGTATTTATATTCTAAAGTATTTGCAAGAGTCGCGAAATAATTTTTCGGCACCTTAAAAATAGATTTCCGGTTTTCAGAAAGTGTTTTATACGTTGCTAATTCTTGTTCGTGCTCAATCTTATTTAATATCCGATTGGAAAGGGAATTAAAATAACCTTTCGGAAGGGCAAAAGAATTTTTCTTATCCCATTGGGATAAGAAACTTTCTTCCTTAAAGTTATCGTAATTATTTGCCATTTTATTTCACTACTTGTTTAATAATTCTACTTCAATTTTTTTTGCCCCATAGGGACAAAAATATTTTCTTG
>CAYWAV010000079.1:0-13093 GCA_964456225.1 uncultured Chitinophaga sp.
TCCAACACAGCGAATTCTACTGTAGGATCTTTCAAAATAAATTCGGTACTCAAAGCTAATAATACGCCTTGTTTGACCGATTTTTGTCTTATCATATGCGACTAGAACTTTTTTCGACATTTTATTTGAGAAATAGCGGCTTTGAGCAGTGTCGTGAATTCTAATATTTCCTTTCTAAATGATTTAGAATCAACCCCTGCTTCTGCTTTTTCTTCTATTTTTTTAATTCTATTTGCTAAATTAAGATTGCATATCAATTTCACTGATGGTTTTAATTTATGTGCAATTTCCCTAACAACTAATAGCTTCCCTTCTTTAATATTTTTGTTCAATTCGTTAAGTAAATCTGGTGCGGTTTTAACAAATAGATCTGACATTTTTTGAACAAATTCTTCATTATTATCCGCAAGCTTTCTCAATTTCTTTAAATCGTACAGAAGTGTTTCTTCTGCTTTTTCATTTAAATATTGCGCGGATCTATTTGCTTTTGCAGAGGGAATCCTTTTAGTCTTTTCAATAAGCTTTTGAATCTTGCTATGCAATATTTTTTTATCAAATGGTTTTGAAGCATAATCATTCATGCCAGCAGCAATGCATTTTTCTTCATCGCCTTTAACTGCGTTGGCTGTCAAAGCAATAATTGGCGTTTTCAATTTTAAGGTCTTTCTTATTATAGCTGTTGTTTCGTATCCGTTCATTTCTGGCATCTGAACATCCATTAAAATCAAATCGAAAGATTTTTTTCTAAGAATTTTAATAGCGTCCAAACCATTGTTTGCTATTGAAACTTTGATATTCCATTTTTCTAAAATGGTTCTCGCAACAAATTGATTGACTTCATGATCTTCCACTAATAGAATTTTTAATCCGGAAAGCAAATTGCTGTTGATAGGAATCAAATTATTTTGCTTTAAATCTTTCTCTGAGCCAATTGCCAAATCGATTTGAAATGAAAAACTAGTCCCGCGCATCATTCTGCTATCAACAATAATTTCCGAATTATACATTTGCACAATCTTTCTGCTAATTGCCAAACCAAGGCCTGTTCCACCATATTTTCTGCTGATGCTAGGGTCCGCTTGGATAAAACTATCAAATATCTTTTCAATATTTTCTTTTTCTATCCCAATACCGGTGTCAAGTATGGAAAATTTTATCGTGTTTATCGTCTTATTTTTTTTGACCAAATAACAAATAAGTTTAACAGAACCCTTTTCAGTAAATTTTATTGCATTACTAAGAAGATTCAGAATTACTTGCCCTAACCTTAGGGGGTCTCCAATCAAAATGCTATGAATTCCCTTTGAAATAACAAAACTTAATTGCAAACGTTTTTCGTTCGCCTTCTGTCTTAATGATTCAACTGCATTAGAAGCTAAATCATTTAATCGAAATCCAATATTTTCCAGTAACATTTTATCCGCCTCAATTTTTGATAAGTCAAGAATATCATTAATAATTAAGAGGAGATTTTGAGAAGATTTTTGGATAGCATCTAGATAACTCATTTGCTTTATACTAAGTGAAGTATCACTTAACAGATCACTCATGCCCATAATTGCATTCATTGGCGTTCTAATCTCATGACTCATATTTGCCAAAAATGTTTCTTTTGCTTTAGTTGATAATTCAGCGATTTCTTTTGCCCGCTGCAATTCCTGTTCAGCTTGTTTTAAAGTTGTAACATTTACTCCATAACCAATTACATACTGAAGATTCCCCTTAACATCATATATAGGATTCATAATTCTAAGATGATGTTCTGTTTCTCCACTCTTAGTTTTAATCGTTTCATACATCTGAATTGGTTGTTTATTCGAAACCGCTCTGTTGAATATTTTACTTCTCTCATCTGCGATACTGAGGCTTTTTCCCGTATATAGACAATATTCATAGTCGTTTTTTCCAATCAGCCATTGCCTCATCAATGGGTCCTTTACCGATTGAGGGTTAACAAACCGATACCTATGTTCCTTATCAAAAACAACTAAGTCTGCAGGAACTGAATTGATAATTGTTTCATAAAATATCTTTTGTTCATTTAATTTTATTTCATATTCTCTAGATTTTGTCACATCTCTGTATTGCCATAAATGCCCAAGATATTCATCATTTGAAAAAATTGGAATAAAGTCGCGTTCATATATTCTTCCGTCCTTTAAAAGCAGCTCCTCTCCAATAATTTTTTTATTTTCACCGATGACCTCCTGAATGCGTTTTAAAAAACCTTTCGGTTTAAGGAAGAGATGTTTAATTTGTTTCTCTAATTGAAAATAATTTGAACCGATCAAATCATCAGGTTTACCTGCGATGCCAAATAAAACGCAAAAAATATCATTTATAAGGACAACCTTGTGATTGCCGTCTTCAAGTAAAATACCAGTATTTAAATTTGTTATTAAAGTTGAAATCCGGGAAACGGCAAGGGTCAGCTCCATCTGAGATGTTTTTCGATCAGTGATATCTGTTGCTAATCCGGTAATTTCGTCAACATTTTCAAGGTCTTCAGGAAATTGAACATTTTGTCCAATCCAGCGCTCTTCTCCATTTTTTGTTTTTATTGGAAATTCGAAGTATGTGGATCTAACATTTTGCTCAATTTGTTTTTTGTAAAATTCGATTGTCTTTTCACGAAAATCTTCTCTGATTATACTAAGGAAGGATTTATTGATAAGTTCATTTTTAGAATATCCGCTTATCCTTGGGAATACATTATTTACAAAAGTGAATTTCCCTTGGATATTTACTTTATAAATTATATCCGAAGCATTTTCAACTATTAATCGGTATTTTTCTTCAGAATTTTTTAACGCTTTTTCTGCATAAATTTTGTCGAGGTATTTATAGATTGTAATACCCACAGTTTCTAATAATTTTAGTAAACCCGCACCTGGTTCTTGATTTTTTTGACTAAAAAAATCGAAAACTCCGTACATCTTGCCCTTAATTATTATTGGAAAAGCGAAAGCACTGAAGACCCTTAATCTTGCGGAATTTTTTGCAGTTTTGAAGTAATCAACCTGGGTGGCATCCTTGAATACTATTGCTTCTTTTGTTTTCCATGCTTGGCCCATTAGGCCTTGTCCCATTATAAATGTTTTTTTGATTGTGTTTAAATAAAATTGTTGGAAAGTATTATTCTCTTGACAATAATATGCCTTGTTTTGCAAAAATTGTTCATTTTCTATTTGCCAAAAACCGCCACATTCCCATTTGTATCTAGCGCATATCAATTTTATTGAAGCTGTTAAATTTTTTTTTGAGTCAAAATTGTCAATAAAAAGTTTTGTTATTTCATATTGAACGGATAATCTCTTCTCACTTTCTAAGAGGGCAAGTTCAGTTTGTTTTCTTGATGTAATATCAACAGCGTTTACATTGATGTAATTACCTTCTTTTATTGGTACTATGGAGCACTGAAAAAAAGAATCTCCAAGTTCGATTTCAATATTTTTTACTTGATTTTTTTTGCCAGCATTAATTATTGTTCTTGTGAAATATTTTTTGTGTTCATTGTACTGCAGTTCGTCAAGCATTTTGAGAAAACTTATGCTTTTTTCATTGTAATATAGTAGCGCCCCATCTTCTGAATAGCGAAGTACAGGATTGGGATTTTCATTCGGGAAGCGGGCAAGAACTTCGATTAATTTGTTTTGCTCAGAAAGGGTATCTCTCTCTCTCTGGAGATCAGAAGCTAAGTCGGAAATGTCTTGCTTAGCTAATTGTTCTGATTTAAGAATATTCAGTAAGTCGGTGACATTATCGGATAAAGAAAAATCATTTATCAAAAGCTTGTGTTTTTCTAAATCTTCAACATCTGTTAACCATGGGGATCCGGCAAAAAAAAGTTTTGTATTATTTTCTATGAGAAGAAATTGCCCTCGAAGAAACAGCTGTGGTTTATGGTGATTGAATTCGAGAATAAATAAATGATTTGAATGCTCAACGATTGAATCAAAAGTATACTTGATGCTTAATGATGGACGTTTGAATTTAAAGACCTTTTCAAAACAATCGGAATCTTTTAATGATTGGTCTAATTTCTGCAAAGAGGTTCCTATGGAAATAAGACTTAGTTCCCCATCCAAAATAAAATGGAAAGGGAATAAAACGTCTGTTTCTATGCTGTTAAGACGAGATGTCATAAATTACCAAGCTATTTCAAAGATATCATGATCTTTGTTTTCTGTTTTACCTGATTTTAGCTTAATAGTTGCATTTACTTTGTACATAATTGCAAGTCCACTCAAAAGTCCGTGCATAAAATCTGTTAAGCCTTCCCTGGTTGAATAATAATGCAAAACAAGTGAGTTTTCTCCAATTTCCGAAATGTGAAATTCTGGTGGGGTAATATTTGGAAATATTAGCATAACTCTACCATGAAAATTAGGAAGATTTATTAAAAATTCTTTAAAATTATTACCCCCAGCTTTCATTAAAGCCCCGTATTTTTTAGTTCCAGTATCCAGCACCCAATACTCTCCCAATGCCCTCAATACATTTTGCAACGACATATTAGCAACTTTGGCAACAGATTTCGCCAAAGTAAAAGTGATGGAGTCATCATAGGATTCATTACTTAAAAAACGATCAATCTCTATTGAACTGTCTGCTTGCACATTTCTCCATGTCTCTTCCCCGAATTTTTCAATTACCAGTCCTTGTATTGCTTGATTTACCAATCCATACATAATGTTAGTGTTTTATATTAAAAAAATCTAGTTTAATTACTTCAGAATATTGTTGTGAATTTAACAACATTCTTCCACTTAATCTATCATCTCAGTGATTTTTTTGTTTCCAAAAATTATTTTCAGCGAGTCTTTCTATATAATATATTGACGTGTAAACCTGAGTTCGATTATTAACTCATTTATAGTGGGCTTTATATATTTAATTTGCTTAAAGACTATTTGCTCATTTATACCAATTATAAATACAAAACAGACAGCACAATCATTAATCGGATTCAGGTTGAGAATAAATAATCCGCTTAAAAGCGGATTATTTATTCTCTCACTATACCTAGAAATGGAACAACATGCTCTCAAATGTTGCTTTTCCACCCTCTCTACTAACCAACATTCATCATCAAACAATCATTCTGTTTCCCTAATTGCGTTTTAATAATTCAATTGGCAATCGATTAGAGATTATTACCTTAAAAAAATTAAAAAAAGAAAAGCAACAGCTAGCTACTTCTAGGTTGCTTTTCTTATCAACTTCACGAATCTGCAATCTACTGTATAATAATATTCTTTGTTTCCACTTTGTTGTTTTGCATATCAATAATTTTTATGAAGTATACTCCTTTTCCAAGATTAGATTCATTGTTGTAGAAAGTGTTGATTCCTTCAAAAGTAGATTCTTTTTTAGTAAATATTTTTTTGCCTTCCACATTGTACATTTCGATTATTAATTCTGAATTCGATTCTGAATGATATTCAATATTAAATTCTCCAATACTAGGATTAGGATACAGAAGTGTTCTCGATTCTTGTTTTACCGATGAAGAATCATTATCGCTAAACTCCTGATAGCTGTGACAACCAGCCAATGCTAGTATTTTTGAAGCGCTTGAAGTACATGCATTATTAGAGACAACTGAAATGTTTCCTGAACCAACACCTGCTACTACAGAAACAAGAATGGATGTTGTGCCTTGTCCCGAAACAATTGTAACGCCTGTTGGTGTTGTCCAAGTAAATGAAGTTGCGCTGGCAACATTTGCGATGCTAAATGTCGTAACGCTGATTCCACAAATATTGGTTGGTCCTGTAATTACACCGGGCAATGCCGGAGCATTTGATAAAACAAGAGATCTGACAGCACTGCTAGCACAACTATTATTTGCTTTAACTGTTATTGAACCAGAGGTAAAGCCAGAGATACTTACAGGGATACTCAACAAAGTAGTGGTAATTGGTGAGGAGCCTAGTGTGGAAGTGATTCCAGCAGGAAGTGTCCATGTATAATTGGTAGCTGAAGCAATAGCGGCAATCGAATAAGTTGTTGTTGCTACTCCGCAAATTATTGATGGACCAGTAATCGCTCCAGGAGCTGGTGGTGCTTGTGACACAAATAATGTTTTTGCCACACTTGAAGCACAATTACCATTAGCTTTTACTGTAATATTTCCGGAGGTAAATGTTGAAGCGATTGTCACAGGCATCGTTGTAGCAGTTGTTGTAATTGGCGAAACTCCTAAAGATGAGGTCATGCCTGAAGGCAATGTCCAGGTATAACTTATAGCTCCAGAAATCGCGGTTATTGAGTAGGATGCTGTTGTTAAACCGCAAGAAACCGCTGTACCAGTAATGATGCTAGGTGATGGAGGAGCTATTGCTATTACAAGTGTTCTCGCTGCACTTGCTGCACAAGAGTTTTTAGACGATACGCTCAGCGTTCCTGATATAAATGAACTACCAATAGTAACGCTGATATTTGGTGTAAGCGTGGTTATTGGAGACGCTCCCAGTGACGAAGTAGCATTTGCAGGTAATGTCCAAACATAACTTGTAGCACCGGTAACTGCAGCAACAGAATAGTTTGCTGAACTCAAAGAACAAAGATTTGTAGGCCCTGAAATTACTCCAGGGACTGGTGGTGCAGCTGTTACTGTGATGGATCTACTTGGACCAGTACCGCATCCATTCGTTTGTTTTACAGAAATTATTCCTGAAGAAAATGATGAACTGAAAGAGACAACCAGAGCATAAGTTCCTTGCCCAGTAATAATGGTTACTCCTGCAGGTATAGTCCAAGTATAGGTTGTTACTGCACTTAATAAATTTGGCACCTTATATAAAACATTTGAAGTCCCGTATGAACAAATACTTAGTGGGCCAGTGATTGACGCAGCTACCGCAGGAGCGCTCGCTTTTACTAAAACATGATTGATTTTAACAATTGTGTCATTTCCTATAGGGCTAAATGCAATCAGTTTAATTGTTTTATATCCTATACTGCTATAGTTTACGATAAATGGTCCATCTCCCGTGGCAGTTGAAGGCGTTGCTCCAGCTCCAAAATCCCAATAATATGAAGAGCCGAAGGTGGAATAATTATTAAACTCCACATTTTCGCTTGTAAAGCAGGGAATCACTGGTTTATTCGCAAAAAAGTTTGCTACTGGGTGTCCTTTTACATTAAATATCAAAGAGTCAAAACTTACTCCACCAAATATTGCTGAATTCGTAATTGCAAATTTTCTTATTCCTGGAAGTGCTGCTGAGGCAATTGAAATATTAAGAGTCAAAGTACTATCATTATTCACTGTTGTTGAATTTATTGTTACTCCCGATACTGCGTTCAATGAGGTAACTCCATTTATAAATCCACTTCCGCCAATTGTGATATTCATCGTTTGTGTTATGTAACCAATAGAAGGAGTTATGGTCGCAGCCAACGGAATGGGATTGAATACGCCAATTTGAATGGAACCAATAACCGTTGCACCTGTCACTGAAACAAAATTACTTGAGGAGTTTTGTTGAGCTGTTAAACTCCATGAACCTCCATTAAAAATTTTGGCTCCAGCGTACATACTTATAAATCCTGGATCTGTATCGGTTGGAAGGTAGTTTAGGTCGGCACTATATGTATCAAATCCAACGCCTGCATTAACAAAGTTCCAATATCTGTTAACCGTTTTTGTTGCATTTAAACCTGAGCTCGAGATATTAGGGTGATCTGTTGAAACGGTATTAACAGTCAAATATCCTGCAGTTGTGACATTGTTGAAATACAGTGCTGCCGGTGTATATCCGAGATTGCTTCCAACTTCGAAAGTCTGATAAGCACTTGATACTGCATCAACATATTTTTTTAGGTAACCATTAACATAACCATTTGTTACCGCAACTCCTGCAGTTCCTAGTATAGTAACCTGGTTTGTATTTGTCACGATTAAGCCATTGATCAGGTTTAGGTAATTGGAAATGGATATATTGCTGCTCGTTCCCAATGTTAATCCCGTGTTATTATCTAAAACGAGTGTTGAGAAATTTGTAGCGCCATTTATCAATTGTGCCGAAGATCCATTGAAACTTATTGTTCCTCCACTAGGAGTGAAAGTTCCATAATTGGTCCAGTTTCCTTTAATTTCCAACATTCCGGTTGATGACATTAAAAGTGTTGCACCAACATTGATGGTAATATTATTGCAGAGTGCTCCTATATTATTAATCATCGGCATATTTGGAGCCGTGGCAGGAATAATTATGGTGCTCCCCGCAGTAGGAATTCCACTGCACCAATTCGATGGATTAAACCAATCGCTACTTGCAACGCCTAACCAATCGCCCGCAGCACCATTTACAGTAACAGTAGCTATTGCAGTAGCGGTGCAGCCTGCTGCTGAAGTTCCAGTAACAGTATACGAAGTTGTGGTGGTTGGACTTACCAAAATAGAATTAGTACTTGCTGTTGTACTCCATGAATAGCTGGATGCACCTGCTGCTGTTAAAGTAGCAGAAGATCCTGAACAAATTGTTGGAGAGTTTACTGTTACCGTTGGTAAAGGATTTACAGTAACAGTAGCTATTGCAGTAGCGGTACAGCCTGCTGCTGAAGTTCCAGTAACAGTATACGAAGTTGTGGTGGTTGGACTTACCGAAATAGAATTAGTACTTGCTGTTGTACTCCATGAATAGCTGGATGCACCTGTTGCCGTTAAAGTAGCAGAGGCTCCCGAACAAATTGTTGGAGAGTTTACTGTTACCGTTGGTTTAACATTGATCGTAAATGAGGAAGCTGAAGTACCGGCACCACCCATTAATGTGGTAACATCTACTAAACCTGAAGTAGCAGTAGCAGGAATAACAGCAGTAAGCTGAGTAGCGCTAACAATCGTAAATGAGGTTGCATTCATTCCATTAAAGGTAACGGCTGTTGTATTTAAAAAATGACTTCCATTGATTGTAACAGTTGAGCCTGTGCATGAAGGCGATGGAGATATTGAAGATATTATTGGTTTAGCCTGATGAATTTTAATATTGTCAATAAAACAATTATTGCCAAATTGAGAAGTAAATAAAAATCCGATTAAAACATTACTTCCTAAAGCAGCTGCCCCTATTTCAACCCTTTTCTTATCCCATTGCGTTGCTCCTGGAGCAAGTGTTGCGTCTTGTCGAGGAAAGAACGCACCGGAATTCGTCCATGTAGCCCCTCCGTTAGTTGAATATTGTACCTGGACTCCTTCGGTTGTCATAGTATAGGTCGTGCTATTTTCGTTCAACCAATAGAAATTAACGGAAACTCCGGTTGCACCACTTGTATTTAATGGCATTGACCAAAATCTTTTCTGAGTACCTGCTGCTACGTTATAACTATTAAAATAAATCATTTGGTCTCCTTCCTGAGGACTGCATGTTGGATTGGTACCCGCAGTTGAAGTGAAAATATTTCCATTTTGTCTCCAGCAGCCCAATGTAGCTGAGGTTGTATTTAATCCTTCAATTACAGAAATTGTGGTATTGACAGTTGATGTATTGCAATTTGTTACAAAACTTGCAGTATTAGTAGATAAAAACCGGGTATCCCCATCATTATTTTTAGCAATTGCATAAAACGTATATGAAGTTGAAACAGATAATCCTGTTACAAGTATAGTTCCCCAGGTTGCTCTTGTCTGATAAACAGCTGTTGCTCCCAGAGCACCGCTTGCTTGCACATGTGTTCCGGTTGTAGTACAATAAATTGCATAGGTGGTAATCGCTGGATTAGCAACCGGTGACTCTATATTTAAAGTTATATTTCCTGAAGTTGAAGATGCCGCTGCTGCAGTTGGTATTGCTGCAACATCGCATGCTGTGTATAATGGCAAACTAGTAACATAGCCACTATACAAACTTCCGCAATAAGCCCTCACTCGAGTAAAAAATCTTACATTGGGTTGATCACCTAAATTCCAAGACATAGAATTAAAAATTGTATTTGTCCCTGCTGCCCAAGTAACATTGTCATAACTATAGCTAATCTCATATCCAGCGGCTCCACTTACACTAGGAAAAGATTGAGTCATGTTGTGCTGTAATCCATTTGCCGGAGAACCAATTGTTAAGGTGTTGGAAGTCGGTGCCGCAGGCGCTGTGCAAGAAGCCGGAGGTGTCCAGGTATATGTTTGACCAGATGCAGGAAATATAGTGCTAGACCACGTCATAGTGGCTGAGTTAGCGGCAGCTGTGTTATTAGCCGACCAACTGGTAGTACTTGTTCTTACAGAAAAATCTGTAGTGGCAGCACCCGTAATTCCTACTTGCGGTGCATAAGCATTAGCTTTTGTAGTAGCTCCATATATAATTGCTAACACATTTGTAGTTTGGTATAGTTTAATTTGTGCGTTTACTATATCTGAACTGTTTAGATACGTCAGCTGCTGTTGAAACTGAATTGTTAACACTTGATTGGGAGAAGTACCGGTAAGCTTGTAATTTGCGGCAACGCATTTGCCGTCTCTAGCACAATATGCAATGCTATTAGCGGTAGTGGTCATAGGCTCATATGCAGTTGTTGTGGCCGCTGCACCAAGCGTAATAAATCCATTTGAACTGGCAACAAACTTTGTATAGGCAACCCCATGGTAGGTAAACGTAAAACCAATGTTGATCAAAGCTGAAACAGCATCATCCGCAGCAGAAAGAGCAGCAATAGCTGTAGGCGTTGCATTTGCTGTATATGTGCCCGGAGATTGAGCAAAGCCATAGGTATTTACAGTTTGTGCCTTTATAGTAGGAAGAGAAATTAAAAAAATAAATATAAGATTTAAGAACCAAAATTTGCATGCAAATTTGTTCTTCAGTTCCAACTTTCGGTAGGAGCATTTATTGGTGGAGTAGTTCTTTTTCATTTTATTTTTTTTAAAATCATTAACTTCTTTTTTCACTATGAAGGATTTTGCTCAAAGCATATTTCAGCTGTTGTTTATAAGTGGAGGATATTATAATTGACTTAGATTACAACATCTAAAATTCTTCTTATCGGAATTGAAACTCCCCCCTTTATTTGGACATTTTTTTCGCAAGTAGCCCAAATTGTGGTTTCTACAACTTTTACTCCTTTCGAATCCTTAAAAAAAATTTTGCATTTTATTTTTTCCATGTTTCCTAAAACTGTTGCGACATGCAGCTTAATTAGTAGATCAGCTTTCTCTTCATCGGATGAAACAAGTTCTTCTTTTGGAAAGCTGTAGTTGCCTATGAAGCTTTTGTCCACAGGAACTGCGCTTGAGATTTTGTACATATTCATGATTTCTTTTTTTTAGTTACCCTTCTACTACATTTACAATGATTAGTGCAAGGCTGGCAATCGCAGCAAATACAACAAGGGCTATAATTGTAACTTGATTGTTCGATTTGTTTGGCGTATATGTTTTCATGACAGTAGGTTTTAAAAATTATTACTAATTGACTTATTTGTCTATTGATACGCGCTAAGACACTCTATTTTTAAGAATTAGAAGAAGGAAGAAAAATTGAGGAAGAATGGATTAGAAAAAGCGGAGAAAGAAAAACGGCTAATTGATATTAGGTCTCTTGTTATACTGATACTTAATTTGAATTATTAGTATGCCTGTCCGGCAGGCAGGGTTTATGCCGTATCTCAATTAGCAACAGAGGAAATGAAATTATTACTATTGGATTAAAAAACATTGAGCATCGGTATAATACCAATTATAAATATAAAATAGACCAATTCCCCCTCGCTTTCTTGAAGGAGAGGGCTAGGTAGAGGTTTTAAAACGGACTGTTTTATATTTATAATTGGTATAAACCGAAGATTAATAGCTTTTCCTATCAGTCTGCAACCAAATGAAATTGTATCATCCTGGACATCTTCAATTGCATCAAGCCTTATGATAAATGAGCGATGAACACGAATATACTGATCTTCCGAAAACCCTTCTTTATAGGCTTTCATTGATAAATTTGTGCTAAAAAAGCATGAAAAAGGATTATTAAAAGCAAGTTTTCGGACGTTTTTTGATTTTGGGATAGATAAAATACAAAAAAGCTCCCCCGATTACTCGGGGGAGCCTTTTGCATTAGACTTTATTTTATAAAGTTGATTTTCTTAACATTCCGATTGTCTCCATTAAGGATTCTAACTATATACAATCCTGAACCGGAATTTCCTAATACTTCTTGAAGGTTGAGCTCAATTGTATTTGCTGAGTTACTAATATTGGTAGTGTAAATTTGTCTACCTGTTATATCAATAACTGTCAATTGAACATTTTGCGCAAGGTCGGAAGCAAAGAAGGTAACAGTGAATTTTCCATCTGTTGGGTTTGGATAAATATTCATTTCAACTTCTTCTACAACAACACCTTCCTGAGCTATTTCCATACTTCTGGTTGAAGGATCGGAGCATGTGTTAACGCAAGAGCCAAGACAGCAGCCATGAGCAAGGTGAGCATCTACTGCACTTGAACTTACTGTAATCTCAACAGTAGGATTGGTAGCGCTACCTGTAATATGACATATTTTCACTTTGCCTACCTGATTTATACCAGTACCCGCTGAAACATTTACGGCTTTTACAGTAGTAATTTTAATGGATACACATCCATTAGCATCTGTTACGGTAAGTGTAAAAACATAATTAGCGCAACCACTGCTTAATGCCGGTGTAAAAACAGGGTTTGCAATGTTTGCATTGTTTAAACCGGTTGCAGGACTCCAAGAATATGTTTTAACTCCAGTACCGCCAACTGCGCTTCCGTTTAGTGTTATGCTGGTTGGACCAGCTCCATAACCAATAACTATGTTTGCGTCAGTTCCGAAAGCACAACTCTTAATTGGACTGATTGCTAATGGTGCAATCGAGGCAACAAGTAAAGCAGGTTCAGAAACTATCACTGCAGTAGATGCAGAACATCCGTTAACATCAGTTACCACATAAGAGTAAGTTCCTGCTGGTACTGTGAAATTTCCTGTTCCTGTGTAAGCACCAGTTCCGCCAATTGCAGAAACAGTAATTATTGAAGAACCTCCTTTGCAAAGTATTGCTGTTGCTGATGATGAGGCAACAAGCAAAGCAGGTTCAGAAACTATCACTGCAGTAGATGCAGAACATCCGTTAACATCAG
>CAYWAV010000079.1:13193-17901 GCA_964456225.1 uncultured Chitinophaga sp.
AAAGTATTGCTGTTGCTGATGATGAGGCAACAAGCAAAGCAGGTTCAGAAACTATTACTGTAGTTGAAGCTGTATTTCCATCAGCGTCACTTACAGTATAAGTATAAGTACCGGCACTTACTGTGAAATTGCCCGTTCCACTGAGAGGATAAACTCCGCCCGTAGCAGTAATAGTTACTGTTGTTGTCCCCCCATTACAACTGATTGAACCGGCTACAGCGGCACAACTTAATGGTATGCAAGTGCCAAGATAGTCACCATGAGCAAGGTGAGCAGCTACTGCTGCTGCACTTACTGTAATCTCAACGGTAGGATTGGTAGAGCTACCTGTATTATGACATATTGTTACTCTACCATTACCTGCATTATCTTGTTGCGCCTCTAAACTCAAAAAGCTAAAGCATGCAAAGACAGCTGCGATAAAAGTATTTTGAAATCTTCTAAGTATTTTTACTTGAGTTATCATTTGGACCTCCTTTTAAAAAAAATTTAATTTATTCGTTTATAGTGGCACGCTATTGTTTTATCTGTTAATTTGTCATCATCAACAATAAATAGATTTGTTACTTAAGTTATCGTTTGGACCTCCTTTTTTAAAAAATTTAATTAATTGATAGGCATAAAATGGATAATTCTCAATAAACCATCTACCGTTAATGTGAACATCGCTATTGCTTTCATTCATTTTATTCAAGCGGCTTAAGGTCGTTTTCGTCAGTCATTTTTTTTAGCAGAACATTTATTTCCCTCTTCTGGCCGAAGAATGAAAGCCTTTCTGTGATTAATTAGATTACAACATCTAAAATTCTTCTTATTGGAATTGAAGCGCCTCCCACTATTTGCACTTTTTTTTCGCAAGTAGCCCAAATCGTTGTTTCTACAACTTTTACTCCTTTCGAATCCTTAAAAAAAATTTTGCATTTTTTTCCTACGTTGCCTAAAACTGTTGCGACACGAAGCTTAATTAGTAGATCCGCTTTCTCTTCATCAGAGGAAATAATTTCATCTTTTGGAAAGCTGTAGGTATTTATGAAGCTTTTGTCCACAGGAACTGCGCTTGAGATTTTGTACATATTCATGATTTCTTTTTTTTAGTTACCCTTCTACTACATTTACAATGATTAGTGCAAGGCTGGCAATCGCAGAAAATACAACAAAGGCTATAATTGTAACTTGATTGTTCGATTTGTTTGGAGTGCGTGTTTTCATGACAATAGGTTTAATAAATTATTACTAATTAACTTATTTGTCTATTGAAACGCATTAAGAAACTCTAATTTAAAAAATTAGAAGAAGGAATAAAAATTGAGGAAGAATGGGTTAGAAAATGCGGAGAATGAAAAAATGACTAAATGATATTAAGTCTTTTGTAAACTGAAGATTTATACGTTTTTCCTATAGGAATGAGTCTGCTACCAAAAGAAATTGTATCATCCTGTACATCTTCAATTGCATCAAGCCTTATGATAAATGAGCGATGAACACGAATATACTGATCCTCAGCAAATCGTTCGTTTATGGCTTTCATTGATGAATGAACAACATATTTTTTCTTTTCTGTAAAAAGAGATACATAATCTCCAATACATTCGATTAATTTAACTTCAGCTTTATCAAGCTTAACAATAAATTGACCATCCTTAATAAATATTACTTGATCCCGAAAATTTAGAGTTTTATTACTCTTGTGACCTTTTAAAACTTTTTTTACTGCAATTGAAAAATTTTGAAATTTTAGAGGTTTGACTATATACCCAGAAACATTGAATTGGAAAGCATCAAGTGCAAATTCTTCATGTGATGTTGTTAAAATTATTTCAGGGTGTTCCTCGTCAAGCTGCGAAATAAATTCCATTCCACTCATTTCGGGCATCCTAACATCCAAAAAAATTAAATCAACCTGGTTTTCCTTTATAAAGGAAATTGCATTTATGGGGGTTTCAAACTCCTGAATAATATTAAGGGCAGGCATTTTAGAGATATAGAGTTTTAGCATTTCTCTCGCCACAATATCATCATCGATTATGATACAATTCATCGTCAAAAATTTTAAAATAGGTTATAAGAGTTTAAATTTAATAATAATTTTGATAGTATCGAAACCTACTAAAATTATTAGGCGATTATAACCAGTTGGCGTAAGGATTTTAAAAGGCAATTTATAGAGACGTAAAAGCCTCGATTAATATTTATTGCTAAGGATTAATTATCCACAATATTGGAATAAGAAAGTTAATTTCTTTTCTTAAATTTGCTTTACATACAGGTGCTACTAAAAATCAAGAAAAGTTTCAAGTATGATTCAACCAGCATTCACTATTAATTATAACTATCACATTATCAATTACATATAACTATTTTCGAATTCACTCGAAATGATATTGTGCACTGGCATTACGAACGGAGTCGAGAAAGTGCGATAGGGCAAGAAACGAAAAACACGAAAGAAAGAAAATGAATAATGAAATTGTAAATAAAGTTTCGCAAAGCGGACTTGTAACCATCGACCTAGAAGAATTTTACCCTAAGGGAGAACGCGTATTGTTTGATATCAAAGATCTGTTATTTCAAGGTTTGATATTGCGTGAAAAAGATTTTAGGGAATTCATTAAAAATGAAGACTGGAATAAGTATAAAGATAAGTATGTAGCCTTGATTTGTTCAGCAGATGCAATAGTTCCAACATGGGCATATATGTTATTGGCAACTCAATTGGAGCCCGTTGCTAAAAAAGTAGTTTTCGGAGATTTAGAAACATTGGAAACTGTTTTGTATTCCGAAATTTTAAATGAATTAAACGTTAACGTATATACAGATGCTCGAGTAGTGATTAAAGGATGCGGAGATTTACCCGTTCCGAAAGCTGCTTACGTACAAATAACAAGTATGCTTCGCCCGCTTGCAAAGAGCATTATGTATGGAGAGCCTTGCTCGACTGTTCCTTTGTATAAAAAGGGGAAGGAATAAGCCACACAGATTTAAAATTAAAATGGTAGGATTACTTGAGATTTGTAACTAGCGAATGGTTTTTCGGAGTTGCACCTTTTCTACTCAACAACAAATTTTCCAGAACCAATAATTTGCATATCTGTTTGTAATCGAAAAATATAAATTCCTGCAGGTAAATCTTCTCTAGTTAGTATAGTTTTTGAATTTACAATTTTTACAGTTTTAAGTTTTCTACCAAGTAAATCTATTATTTCTATTGTTGCATTTTTAAATTCTGATGAAATCAATATTTCGAGTGTAGAAATTGTAGAGAAAGGATTAGGAGATAAATTATATTTGAAATCTTGAATTTCATCTTCTTGAATACCAACAGAAAAACAAATAGTCGATGTTGAAAAGCCCTTTTTTACATAGTAGGGATATGAGGATGCTATGATCGGGGCAGACGGAGTAGCAGGCATAGGCATTAAATTTGAAACAGTTAAGTCCAAATACTCTGTGGTTAAACTAACCGATGAATTGTTGCATCCGCTATAACCTATAGAGTCGGTTTTAATTAAATATACATCACATAACCCATTGCTATGACCAAAACTTTTTGTGCACCCTGAAATTAAAAACCCATTATCAGTCGTTTGTAAAATATCATCTGGCCAATCATCTTGAAGCCCTCCGAATATTTTTGTCAATAATATATTACCAGACAAATCCGTTTTGGTCATAATTATTTTATTGTTGAAAGCAAAGCTATTACTTACAAAAGGAAAGCTGTATCCTCCATCAGCATTTTGTATAACGTCAACATCCAATGGGAACTCTGAAATATCAGGAGGTGAAAAATATGCTTTTGTCCAAATCGTGTCACCTACAGAATTCGTTTTTATCAATGTGGCTTTTGAATATGGAGTGTAAAGCATTGCTCCTCCAATAATAAACCCTAAATCACTCGTTTGCTTTATACTCACTAAATAATCATCATCTGGAGTATTGTATAATTTTCCCCATTGTGAATTTCCTAAAGAATCTAATTTTAAAAGATATATATTAACATCGCCATTATATAGTGAGGTCGCCAATGCAAAACCACTGTCTGCTGTTTGAACTAACGATCCTTTATATGGAAGGTAAAAAGAATTAACGGAATCTAAAGTTGTCCAAAGAATGTTCCCTATAGAATTGGTTTTAACAATGCCGAAATTAGAAAACATAGAATATGAAAATGCAAATCCACCATCAAAAGTTTCAATAATATCAAAAACTTGTTCTAGTGGTCCAATTTTTTCTGACCAAAAAATATTTCCTAAAGCATCTAACTTGACTAAAAAACCATACGCTGGCCAATTTGAGTCAAGAGAAATCAAACAAATTATTCCGCCATCACTAGTACTTCTAATAGAGGTTATCCACTCAGATTGATTGTTTGTTCCGATTGTTTTTGTCCACAATGTATCTCCCCAAGAATTTACTTTAATAATAAATGAATCGTAAGCTGTAGAATCGAAATAGGTTGTTGCACCAGCAATTATATAGCCCCCATCAGCTGTCTTTTCGATAAATCTTCCTTCTTCTAATCCAGTTGTTCCATAGGTTTTCTGAAAAGTTGTCTGCGCAAAAATTGCAGAAGAAGTAAAAGCTAAAAATAGGACTATTATCTTTGTCATTGTAATTATTATTACAAATAAAAATTAACTAACAGCCATTACGCCTCTTCCACCTCTTTATCCAAATGTTGTTGTACCACTTCAATTGCATTGGTAAT
>CAYWAV010000080.1:0-17540 GCA_964456225.1 uncultured Chitinophaga sp.
TCAAGCTATCTTCTGCAGATAGTACACCATCTTTTCCACCACCACCACATGAAGAAACTACAAAAGGTAAAAAGGCGATTAAATAAACTAATTTTTTCATTTGAATTGTTTTAAATTTCTGCAAAGATAAGTTAAATAGGGATAGATTGAAAAATTCAAGATTGAAAATTGAAAAATTGCTTAAAATAATATACTTAAAGATAAATTGAGCAAATGCAAGTTTCGGAGAGAGATTGCTTCGTTCCTCGCAATGACGTTCTTATCATGTCATTTGCTATACTTTTAATTCGGTTATTCTTCCAGCTCCACAGTCCCGGAATGGCTATTGAGAATTTCCAAAACACCCTGAATCTGATAGGCACTTCGGTTGTGTTTGTTTCCAAGAACAATCACAGTTGTTTGGTCAGCCGGTCTTCTAAAGAACAGACTATTATAACCGTGCCACCAACCATTGTGGTAAACAATTTTAGGGCTTTTACCATCATCGGTCAACCTCCAGCCATAACCATAATTACGTTTCCCTTTGTGCTCGTTGCTATAACCGGTAAATGCCAATTCTTTGGTTTCCTTTTTCAATAAGGTTTCTCCGTAAAACGACTGATCCCATTTCAACATGTCTTCTACTGTGGAATAAACGCCTTTATCACCTACAACATCATCAGCATAGGTATCATCTTCCAAATAACCCGATGCTTTGTGCCCGATGGTCTTATTTTTATGTTCTGCTTTGCCTTTAGGATTGTGCACCCATGAATTATTCATGTCCAAGGGTTTGAAAATACTTTGTTCCACATAATCCGCAAAACTTTGTCCTGTTACTTTTTCCACTATACTAGCCAAAATAGCATAATTGGTATTACAGTATTCAAATTTTTTATTAGGTTGTGCATACACATCACACTTATTATTGGTGATAATTTCCATCATTGCAGCATTATCAAACAAACCTTTGTTATAGCAATTCGGCTTTTCACAATACTTTTCGCAACAATAAATATAATTGAACAATCCCGAACGATGAGAAAGCAGCAAGTCGATTGTTATTCCATTGTAAGGAAATTTTGGGAAAAACTTTTGGACATTGTCTTTCAAGGTTAACTTACCTTCATCCATCAAAATTAGTATTGCTGTGGCAGTAAATGTTTTGGAAACAGATGCTAGTTGAAAAGCAGAATTAATTTTTAAAGAATCTTTTGTTTTGAAATTAGAGAAACCAAAGCTGTTTTTATAAATGATTTGCCCTTTTTGTGCAACGAGTACACATCCATTAAATCCTGCAAGTTTGGCCTTATTCTTAAAAAGCGTATCAAGTTGCTGGGCTTTTTTAGAAGCATTTATTTCCTTTAAAATTTTGTTGATGCTATCTTGACTAAGTGGAGCTTGTTTGACGTGCCCATTTTCATCTGTTTGTGAAGCACAACAAAAAAAGACAACCAGAAAGAAAAGAAAACTAAATTTTATGAAAAAGCTTTTATTCATAATTAAATATTATTATTTCGAAGCATGACCCAACTCATCTCTTTACTCCTAAGTCCACTCTCCCGACTCCTCACTATTATCTTCTTCTTTCTTCTGCTTCTTGTACTATTAGTTCTCTTCCTTTAACTTCTTTTCCGTTCAAGGCTTCAATTGCTTTTTGTCCGTCTTCTTTTTTAGCCATTTCCAAAAATGCAAAGCCTTTCGACTCCCAAGTAATGGTATCATAAACAATTTTGGTGGAAACAACTTCTCCATACTGAGCAAACAGTCCTTCTAGTTGCATTTCGTTGATATCACTATCAAGGTTTTTAATGAATAGTTTCATAGTTACAAATAAACGCTTCTCGACTCCGCTCGAAGTGACAGAGTCCAAGATGCCAATTAATACTAATATTACTGAGTCCTGATTTATAGTTATTTAACATTCACTCGATTCACCAATACTTATAGGTGAGAAAAACCACTAATGAACTAATTAACTATTGAACCAATGAACTAATTAATACAAATATATTTTTTTAAACGATTTTTGATTAACTTTGGGAAACGAATAAGCTAACATGAAAAAGTTAATAACCTTCACATTGTTTTTATTTGGTGCGTCCTTTTTAGGAGCACAAACCGCAACTGACGATTATTTCAATCCGTCAAAACCAAAGCTATTATCTAAAGACAGAGTTTCTGCATCCATTTCAGCTGGAGCGGGTGTTAGCTTTTTAGGCTCTTCAAAAAACACTGCATTTACAACATTTGTTGCACCAAAAATCGGGTATCAAATGACTGAAAAGTTCAAATTAAATGTCGGTTTGATGCATTATTCGATTTCTGGGAACACTTTTATGCCCTTGAATCAAAATGAAGCGTTATATAATCCAAACAACCAAAAGCGCACTGGCAATATGCTATTTGTGGAAGGGCAATATCAATTAAACAAACGTGTTGCTGTTTCCGGAGCGGTGATGTACGATGCAAATAACTTTACAGATAGACAAAATAATTTCAAAGCTGTTTCTGTTGGAATGGATTACAAAGTATCAAAACACAGCACATTGAGCTTTAGAACTCAAATTTCTCAAGGAAATAGTTCTTATATGAATGGCGGTTTCGGTGGACAAACCAATCCAATGATGTTTGATAGCTTTGGTGGAATCGGCAACGACTTTTCCAATCGATTGAATTCTTCTATTCGATAATGTTATTCTTTAATACTTTCTTATTAAAACAAAGCAGACAAAAAACTGGTCTGATTGTTTTATCTTTTCTACTTCTTTTCTTAGGAGTTTCTTTTCTTTTTTCCACAAGCTTTACTTCAAAAAGTTCAGAGTCGTTTCAAAACGGAGATATTATTTTTCAAACATCACAATCCAAGCAATGCACGGCTGTTCAAATTGCAACACGTTCCATTTACAGTCATTGTGGAATTATCTACATTGAGAAAAACAAAGTATTTGTTTACGAAGCTGTTGGTCCAGTTAAAATGACTCCCTTTAATGAATGGATTCAGCATGGAAAAGATTCCAAGTATGTTGTTAAACGTTTAAAAAATGCTTCAACAGAATTAACTCCAACAATTTTTGCGAAAGTAAAAGCTAGCGGAGAAAAATACAAAGGCAAAAGTTACGATTTATACTTCGGCTGGAGCGATGAAAAAATATATTGTTCCGAATTGGTTTGGAAAATATACAAACAAGGAGCTAACATTGAAGTGGGAAAATTACAAAAATTAAAAGAGTTTGATTTGTCAAGCAAAGAAGTAAAAGCTATCATAAAAGAGCGTTACGGAGACAATATTCCCTTAGACGAAATTGTTATTTCCCCAAAGAGTATTTTTGATTCGGAGCTGTTGGTTACGGTGAAGGATACGTATTAATAAGCCTTTCCCTTAATAATTCCAATTACTTAATCATTTAGTTACCCTTATTCTTCTCTTCTATCCACTTAGCCATATACTTTGTACTTGCCAAGGTATGATGCATCAACATCGCTCCGATAAAATTGTTTTGACGAAGTAATTTTAAATTGTTTTTCAAAAAAGCAATCTGCTTTAAAAATTTTTCTCCGTGAATTTTTTTGGAGTAAAAATTATTTATGATGGCAATGCCATTTTTCTGAGCTTGCTCCCACTCTATTTTATCCGAGTATAGTTTTATTGCTGCTTCTGTAATTCCCTGAGGAGAATTTGCAATTGCTCCGTTCCATCCAGATTCCCCATGCATTCCTTCCGCTCCGATAACGGTGGTTACACTTGGCGTTCCACATTGCATTGCTTCAACCAGCTTTCCTTTTATTCCCGCTCCGAAACGTAATGGTGCTAAACAAATTTTTGCATTTTTCACAACTTCCATTGCGTCAACGGTTCTTCCCTTTATCAAAAAACCTTCTTTTGCATTGTGAAGTTCATTTACTTTTTGAGTAGCATAAGCTCCGTAAACATGTAATTCGGCTTGCGGTAATTCTTTTCGAATCAAAGGCCAGATTTCTTCTTTTAGAAATTGAACAGCATTCCAATTAGGTTCATGAATAAAATTTCCAATGGTAATAAAATGTGCTCTCTGCTCATAGCTTGGCCACAGGACAGTTTCTTTTTCTGTAATCGCATCCAATAAAAAAGGAACATAATGCAACAAAGCTTTATCAATTTTAAAATAATCTTGCAAGAGTTGCATTTCAAAATCAGAAATAATTAAAGAAGAATCACAACGTAAAACACTTGCCATTTCACGCTTTGCGGTATCAGAAAACAAATCTGCTTGTATAAATGTTCGTTTTTCTTTTAATGCAGCATGCCGTGCTTGTCGCAAGCAATGCAAATCAATCGTATCTAAAATTCTAATTGCATCCGGACAATTTTCTGCCACTCTCCAACCGAATTGTTCTTCAATCATAAAGCGATCAAAAATCACAATGCTTGGTTGCAATTTAGAAATGAATTCATCAAAACTTTTATTATTGAGTTCTATCGTTACTTTTTCTATTCCTAATGTTTGAACATCAAAAGCATGTTCGCTATCACTTGCGGCAGAAGCGAATGTAATTTTCCAATTTTGTGATTGAAACAATTCAATTAACTGAAGAATCCGGCTACCGGCTGCCGAGGAGTTGGGCTCAGGCCAAACTGTTGCTATGATTAATATATTTTGAGGTTTGCTCATTTATTGGGCATAAAATTCATACAAATGTATCATTATTTCACTTTTCAATGATTTGCAGAATTATATCGCTTTTTCTCTCTACTTTTATTATCTTTATTACTGAAACATAAACACACTCCCCCCAATGTTTAAAAAAATAAGTTTAGCCCTTTGTTTATTTAGCATTCAATTTGCTATTGCACAAAAATCTTGGACCAACAAAGACCTCTTTCAACAAAAGAATTTTATTGAAAACAAAGGACAATTTGACAATAAAAAACTACCCAATAATGAATCGGTTAGATTCACTGCTAATATTGATGGAGTAGAATTTTGTTTTACAAATCAAGGTTACACAATCATTAAACGCGAGCAGGTTAAAAGAACAGAAAAAGAAGTGGAAACATTTCAATTAAGCATAGGACTTGCGGCCGAAAAAGAAGAAAGCGAATTCAAATACAAGATTGTTGAAAAATTTCATGAGCTAAAGTTTGTTGATGCAAACAACGATGTAATGCTGATTGCTGAAAACAGAGTTAGCAACTACTATTCTTATTCTGACACAAAAAGTGAGGGCAAAAAAGGAACCATCATTGCAAATGCTTATACTCGCTTAACCTACAAAAATATTTATCCTTTTACCGACATTGTTTTTGAATTTCCGAAAGATTCTGTTGGTATAAAATACAGCATATACTTGCATCCCGGAGCTGATGTAGGAAAAATAAAAATGATTTTTCCAGAGAATTCCGGAATGCATATAGTAAAACAAAACTTGGAAGTGCGTTCAGCTTTTGGAAAAATTATCGACCACAAACCTATCTCCTTCTTATTGAATTCAAAATCTCACGTAAAAAGTAAATTTATTATTTCTGGAAACGAAGTTGGATTTAAGATTGACCAAACAAATTCATCTGAGACAATTGTAATTGACCCATGGTCAATCGTTCCTGTATTCTTAGGTTCCTCAAATGCCTTCGATATTGATTATGATAACGTAGGAAATGCTTATGTTTATGGAGGAGCGTCAAGTGGGCCATTCGTTTTAAATAAATACGATGTAACTACCGGAGCACTTATCTGGTCGTACAATCCAGCGCTTTTATTTTCTAATTACTATGGAGATTTTGCAGTTGACAGAAACTCAAACAATATGTATTTAGTTGAAGGATTTAATCCCGGTACTGGATCACAAGTTGTTAAAATTAATTCAAGTGCTGTACAACTAGCAACTTACCCAGGTGATCCTCTTTTTATTGAAATGTGGCGAATTTCATTCAGTAGATGTAGTAATCAGGCAGTAATTGCGGGAGGGGGAATTTCAAATCCCACCTATCAAACTTGTTTTCTTGATACTAGTTTAACAAGTTTAACAAACGTACAATATGTACCAACAACCAATTGCTGTCATGATGTGAATATGTTAGCGCTCGATAATTTTGGAAATTGTTACCAAGTGACAAATCGTTCGAGTTCTTTGGATGGATTTTTCGAAAACTCATTAGTTAAACTTCCTTTACCGACTTTACTTCCAGTTACCTATAATGTACCAACAGGGTATAATTTACAAGAAGCCGCATCCAATGTTTTTTACGGAGGATTTTCTGGATATGCAAATGGTTATAACGGACTAACAACGTCTAATACAACTGTTTATTCCTACGATGGATATGTTTTAAAAAAGTGGAATGGACCAACCGGAGCACTGCAAGTTTACAAACGAATTAGTTTTCCAGCTGCCGGTGATTCTTCCTTGGTTTATTGGGGAGGAATTTCTGCAGATGATTGTGGTAATTTATTTTTAGGAGATAACAATATTGTTCGTCAATATGATTCTACTTTGACTTTAATCAACTCTTATCCGATGACAGGAGTGATCACAGATGTTAATTTAACCAACAATGGAGAATTATTTGTTTGCGGACTAGGTTTTGCAACATTAATCACACCTACAGGTCTCATCAATTGCACAAGCGGTGGAACATTAACATTGAGTACTACATTTACAAATGCAACCTGTACAACGCCAGGAACAGCAACAGCCACTGTTACAGGCGGAAGTCCTCCATACAGTATTGTTTGGAGCACATCTCCCCCAACTTATGGCACATCAATTAGTGGTGTTCCACCTGGAACATATACCGTTACTGTTACTGAAGCATCTTGCTTACTACAAGCATTGATTGACACCATAACAATTGGTACTTCGGGAGGAGCATTTTTCTCAACACCTCTAATTACAACTGGTTGTCCAGGTGCCGTTAATGCAGGCGCAATCACTGTTACACCATCAGGCGGCATTTCACCCTATTCTTATAGCTGGTCTACCGGCCCGGGTGATATAACCAACACAATAACCGGACTAGCAGCAGGAACTTATACATTAACAATTACTGATAGCGCAGGATGTACCAATACTTATTCGGCTTTGGTTGTTGATACTGCTACTGGAGTAAATTTTTCTTTCAGTGGAGAAATCAATTGCAATGGTGATACAACTACTTTGTCGGTTAACTTAAGTGGTGGTTCACCACCTTACGGAGTTAATTGGACAACACCAGTTGCAACCGGAGTTAATTTACATGGAATTACAGCAGGAAATTTTGGCGGAAATATTACGGATGCAAGTGGATGTGTCCAACCATTTACCTACACGCTCACCGAACCACCTTTGTTTATAGCTAGTACAACTGCAGCTTACAATTGTGCGATTCCAAATTCAGGAGTAATTACTGTTGCAGCTGCTGGCGGAAACAATCCATACACTTATTCTTGGACAGGTTTTCCAACAAACGCAACAAATACAAATAGTAGTTTACCTCCGGGAATTTATACTGTAACTGTTACAGACAGCAACATGTGTTCAATTGTTTTAGTTGACACCATTGATACTTACATTCCTTTAGTAATAAACGGAACCACCATTGATGCTTGTTTTGGTGGAACAAATGGAATTGTCACAGCAACGCCATCAGGAGGTGCAGGCGGTACTTACGTTTATACATGGACAGGAATTCTAACTAACACAACAAACGTAGTTTCACCTGCTGCTCCCGGAACATACACAGTAAGTGTAGTAAGCGGGTCTTGTACTGCTTCTGCAACTTTTACAGTAAATGAAAATCCAATTGTAGATACACTCAATTTACAAACAAGTTATTGTAGAGGAGAAACAACTACTAATTTAACAATTGGTGGTGCAACACAATCGCCTTACCAATGGTATTATATAGGAACACCAGTTACAGGTGCTAACCAAAATAATTACACTGCAAGTACTAATACTATTAATGGCTATACTGTTACATGGTTCTCTAACGGATGCGGATTCAGCACTACAGGAGTCGACAGCACAGTATTTCCTTTTTTAACCGGGACAACTCCTACCAATGTTTTCACTCCAAACAATGATGCTATAAATGATTTGTTTTTTCCTTTTGTTGAGTTAACAAACGCGGCTGGCATCAATTATTTTGAAGAATATCAATTACAAATTTTTGACCGATGGGGATTAAAAGCTTTTGAAACTACTTCATCGGAAAAAGGCTGGAACGGTATTACAATAAAAGGCAAAAAAGCAGATGCCGGGGTTTATTTCTGGATTGTGAAAGCGACAAGCAATTGCCATCATAAAGAAATTGAAGAAAAAGGTTTTGTTGAATTGGTGAGATAAAAAACACTTCGACTTCGCTCAGGGTGACTCTCAGTGAGTTTGAGCGGAGTCGAATAATTAGCTAGCAAAAGGCAAACGAAAATCACAACCGGTTTTATATTCACTACAACCATATGCAGTTTTACCTTTTAGCACAGTTCCTTTTTTGCAAACAGGACAAATACCCGGTTTTGTTTCAGCAATCGCAGACTTCTTTGTCTTTGGCACTTTTGCTTGTACTTCTTCAAATTCAACATTAAAAGTAGGAGTCAATTTTAAAATACCATCTTTCTTAATACCTCCGGAAGTAAAACCTTTAATCACTACTGTTTTGTTTTTTTCTAAAAGTGTTTTTATTTGAGCTTCAGTCAACTTCTTTCCCATCAGTTCAAAAGGAACTTTCATATCACAACCACTTTTATAATTACTACAACCAAAAGCGGCTTTCCCTTTCAACATGGTTCCTGTTTTGCATTTCGGACATTCAATTTTATCATCTTTCTCTAAAACAGCGGGGCGTGATGCAATTGTAATTCTTTGTGCAGATTCACTTCTTACTTGAACAACCAAGTCGCTCACCATTTGTTTCATCTCTGTTAAAAAGGCTTCTGCTTGATATTCCCCTTTTTCTATTTGTCGCAATTTAAATTCCCATTTTCCTGTCATCTCAGCCGATTTTAAAATCTCGTTGTTGATGACACGAATCAATTCCATGCCTGTTATTGTTGGTACTAAATTTTTCCTTTCACGCTTAATGTAATTTCTTCGAAACAAAGTTTCAATAATCGCAGCACGAGTAGATGGACGACCGATTCCATTGTCTTTCATCAAGTCGCGCAACTCTTCATCTTCCACTTGTTTTCCGGCAGTTTCCATCGCTCTTAATAATGTTGCTTCTGTAAATGCTTTTGGCGGAGACGTTTTCCCTTCGGATAAAAACACTTCATGTTTTCCAGATTCTCCCTGAACAAACTCAGGAAGAATTTGTGCTTTTTCTTCCTCTTCTTCTCCTACTGATTCTTTTCCATAAACGGCTCGCCAGCCATCAAACAGAATTTGTTTTCCTGTTGCTTTAAATTCCACGGCAACTGCCTTCCCTAGAACAGTTGTATTCGACACTTCACAATCCGGATAAAATGCGGCAAGAAATCTTTTTGCAATGGCATCGTATACCAATGCTTCATTGCCCATCAAGCCTTGCGCTTTTACATCGGTAGGAATAATCGCATGGTGATCGGTTACTTTTTTATCATCGAAAACTTTTCCTGATTTACGAATTTCCGCTCCCAACAATGGCTTCACCAAACTTTGATAATTCACCATACTTTTTAATATTCCGGGGATCTTGGGGTATACATCATTTGGCAAATACGTTGTATCTACACGTGGATAAGTCACTAACTTTTTCTCGTATAAATTCTGAATAATTTTCAATGTATCATCCGCTGAATAACCAAATTTTTTATTGCACTCTACTTGCAAGGCTGTTAAATCAAACAAACGAGGAGAACTTTCTTTTCCTTTTTTTATTTCTACGGAAGTAATTTCAAAAGGAGATTCTTTTATTGATTCTAAAAGTGCTTCGCCTTTTTGTTTTTCATCACCTTGAAAACGATCGAGCTGTGCGTTAAAAATAACATCTCTGTATTTTGTTTTCAATTCATAAAACACAGCCGACTTAAAAGCATTTATTTCTAACTGTCGGTTTACAATCATTGCTAATGTTGGCGTTTGCACTCGCCCAACAGAAAGCACTTGTTTCCCATTTCCATATTTAACAGTAAACAAACGCGTAGCATTCATTCCTAAAAGCCAATCCGCTGCAGCACGTGAATATCCTGCGAAATATAAATTCTCATAATCTTTCCCATCTTTCAATTTTGTAAATCCTTCACGTATCGCTTCTTCTGTTAAAGAAGAAATCCATAAACGTTTTAATGGTTTTTTACAATTTGCTTTTGAAAAAATCCAACGCTGAATCAATTCTCCTTCTTGTCCGGCATCACCACAGTTTATGACTTCCGAGGCATTTTCAAAAAGAGTAGAAATTGTATTGAATTGTTTTTCGACTCCTTTATCGTTCTTTACTTTAATTCCGAATTTTTGTGGAAGAATGGGAAGCATGTTTAAATTCCACTCACGATAGGCCGAATCGTATTCATGTGGCTCTTTGAGTTCGCATAAATGGCCGAAACTCCAAGTTACCTGATAACCATTGCCTTCGTAATAGCCATCCTTGCGCTGTTTAGCACCCAAAATTTCGGCTATTTCTTTTGCAACACTTGGTTTCTCGGCAATACAGACTTTCATGGCCTCAAAAATAACAAGCACTTTGGTCTTAAAGGAAAAATGATGTACTATTTTATTAACAAATATTTTGGTTTAAGATTTGTTATGCTAAATTTACATTTCATTAATAAAACACATTATTAATCATCATTTACTACCCAATATGAAAAAATCACTTTTAGCATTTACTTTATTATTAGTTGCATCAACTGGTTTCGCAAAAAAGGAAAAGAAACCTAAAATGGAACCCGGCATGTATGCCGAAATAACAACCAACAAAGGAGTTATTTTAATTGCATTGGAATTTGAAAAAACGCCAATGACTGTTGCTAACTTTGTTGGATTAGCTGAAGGCAAAATAAAAAATACAGCAAAAAAAGAAGGTGTTCCTTTTTACGACAGCTTGAAATTTCACAGAGTGATTCCTAACTTTATGATTCAAGGTGGCGACCCAATGGGAACTGGCGGTGGCGGACCTGGATACAAATTCAAAGACGAAATTCATGCCGACTTAAAACATACTGGCCCAGGAATATTGTCAATGGCTAATTCGGGACCCGGCACCAATGGATCACAATTTTTTATTACGCATGTTCAAACAACTTGGTTGGATGGGAAACATACCGTATTCGGACATGTAGTTTCAGGTCAAGACATTGTAAATTCTATCGCACAAGGCGACATGATTATCAAAGTAAAAATTATCCGCAAAGGGAAACCTGCAAAAAAATTCAAAGCAGATAAAGTATTTGCTGAACTGAATAAATAGTTGGGAGTCGGGAGTCGGGAGAGCGGAGTCATATTCTCTTCGTAATAGTCATCCCTTGCTGTCCCATGAGCGGTGTCGAATAGGGCGGGATCTGCAAATTAAGTAAACGGCACATAATAACATTCTATTCAAAAAATATGAAAAAAATCATCTTATCACTCTTAGCAGTTTCATTAATTGCATTAGCATTTACTCCAAAGGCTGGAGTTGTTGGAACAATGTTTCCAGAAATGATTTGTGAAGATTACAACGCAAAAGAAGTAAAAATCCCAGCAGATACAAAAGGGAAATACACTTTATTGTGTGTTGCATTCAGCACAGCTGCAGAACCTGAATTAAAAACATGGATTAATCCTATTTACAATAAATTTATCGGAAAAGTGGATGCATCTAAAGCTGACGTTTTTGATGTAAGTGTTGAATATGATGTGAATTTATTTTTCATTCCAATGTTTACAGGATTCAACAAACTAGCTAGTCAAACTTCAAAAGATAAAATCAAATCGAAAACAGATAAAGAACTATGGCCGTATTTATTATTTTATGACGGAGGAAAAACTTACAAAGATGAATTGGATTTTAAAAAACGTGATACTCCATACTTTTTTGTTCTAGATAAAACAGGAAAAATTGTTTACACCACTTCGGGGAAATACGATGATTCAAAACTTGAGAAAATCCTTGATATTATTGAGGAAAACTAATCATTTCAACTTTTCTCATTTTTTACTCATTTGCTTCTTCTATTCTGGCGAATTAGCTCTTCATTCACCCTAAATTCAAGTACAAAACTTAGGTTTTGTCGCTGTTTTTAGAATGTTTGTCGATATATATGGCTTTACAGCTAATAAAATGCAATAAATAACATCTTTTTTTGTATGTTTCAGTCACTATATGACTGTAATCTACTTCTCTCTTATTATTTTACTTTTATTAAGATTTGCTTTTTCGAAAGTTGATCATCAGCTATTCCTATTTTGGTTGATTAATTTTATCTATTGCAACAACATTGAATCCAATAAAAATTACACATTTATTTTCTGTCGAGCGAATGGTGGAGCGAAAATTCATTCAATAAACAACGCTCGCTATGTTGAATAGAAAAAGTGTATTAACTATACTCTTACTCCTTTTTTGCATCCAATTTTTTGGTCAGCTTCCCGGTTATTATTTCTACAGAACCCTTACCATTCAAAGCAGTCAAGTTCAAGGTCCAGGAAATCATCTCGATTTCCCAGTGCTTATTAAACACATTGATTTTGATATAAGACACACCAGTAGTTTTGGAGATGTACAAAACATAAATGGCTGGGATATTAGATTTACCGCTGATGATGGAGTGACATTGCTTGACCATCAACTAGAATACTATTCACCAACAACAGGAGAAATAGTGGCTTGGGTAAGAGTTCCATCATTATCTTCAACTGTAAATACAGACATTAGAATGTATTATGGAAATGCGTCTGTTGCTACTGATCCGTCCACAACTTCTACATGGAATTCAAAATACAAATCAGTTTGGCACCTCCACAACGACTTTCTGGATGGCACCTCCAATGCACATACAATGACAAACGCAAGCACTACAAATCAGGCGACTTGTATTGCTGCAGATGGCCAAGATTTTGCAACAGGTCAATCCTTAACAAGAGCTATTGATCCAACCTTACAATTTACAGGCGATATAACTTTAGAAGGCTGGGTTCAACTTGCAGTTTTACAAGGAGGAACTTATGATAATGTTGTTTTTGCTTGTGGAGGAGGATCTGAAACAACAGCAAATAATTTTAATTATTACCTCTCTATTGACGGAACAAGAAGGATTAGAACATATTGGGAAAGTGGTGCTGGAACTGACAATGCTTTTACATCCTCAGTCGTATCTACAATTGCTGTTAATGTTTGGATGCATCTTACTGTGGTAAGAAATGTTGCAACAAATTCTTTACTTTTTTATACAAATGGAACTCAACTTGGAACTCCAGTAGCATTTACAAACGACCCTACAGGTGGTACAACTAGCGTTTTCAGAATTGGACAAGATCCTTTTACAGCTGCGAGGGACATGAGAGGAGATTTGGATGAACTAAGAATCTCTGATACACTTAGATCACCTGGATGGATTCTAACAAATTATAATTCAATGTTTAGTCCTTCTTCTTTTTATCTGATAGGACCAGAATATAATGCATGTCATACTGCACCAACAACATCGGATGCGGGCATCGACCAAGCTGTTTGTGCAACTACAGCAACACTTGCAGGAAACTTTCCGGTATACGGATCAGGTATATGGACTATTATTGCGGGAAGTGCAACTGTTACCACACCAACTTCTAATTCATCTGGAGTTACCGGCTTAAGCATTGGAACAAATACATTTCGCTGGACCATTACGAATGGGGCCCCTTGCACACCTTCAACAGATGACATCACCATTGTATTGGATGATTTTCCTACAGTATCTAATGCCGGCCCCGACCAATTAATTTGTGCTACACTTGTTTCTACACTTGCAGGAAACACTCCTTTAGTCGGAACAGGAAACTGGACTGTTATGGCAGGCAGTGCAACTGTCACCACTCCTTCATCTCCTACTTCTGGGGTTACAGGATTAAGCTCAGGTGTGAATACATTTCGCTGGACCATTTCAAATGGAGCATGTACCGCTACAACTGATGACATTACCATCACTCGTTATTTAGTACCAACTATATCATCTGCCGGACCAGACCAAACACGTTGTGCTACTGCTGCAACACTTGCAGGAAATACACCAACTAGCGGAACCGGTGTTTGGACAGTAACTGTAGGCGGTGCAACAGTTACCACTCCTTCTTCTCCTACTTCAGGTATTACAGGATTAAGTGTGGGAACAAATACATTTGTTTGGACAATTTCGAATGGAACATGCTCCCCTTCTTTGGATGATATAACAATTATTCGCGATGACAATCCTACAGTTTCAGCCGCAGGTCCCGATCAATTAATTTGCTCTACCACCTCTACGCTTGGCGGTAATACTCCGATTGTGGGCACCGGCATCTGGACCATTATTGCAGGGGGTGCAACACTTACAACTCCATCCTCTCCTACTTCAGGCGTTACCGGATTAAGCATTGGAGCAAATACATTTCGTTGGACAATTTCGAATGGTATTTGTTTGGCATCATTCGATAATATTACTATTAATGTTGATCAACCACCTACAACTTCGGCTGCAGGTCCAGACCAAACTGTTTGTGCAACAACTGCAACCCTTGCTGGAAATTTGCCAATCACAGGAGCACGTGTATGGACAGTTATTGCAGGCTCCGGAACAGTCACTACGCCCACTGCACCAACATCCGGTGTTACTGGATTAAGCTTAGGAGTAAACATCTTTCGCTGGACCATCTCAAATGGTGTTTGTCCTCCTTCAACAGATGATATTACAATTACAAGAATAAATTTTCCGACAACTTCAGCAGCCGGTTCCGACCAAACACTTTGTGCAATAACTGCAACACTTACTGCAAACTCACCTGCTGTAGGAACAGGCGCTTGGACTGTCATCACAGGTGGTGCTACAGTCACCACTACAACTTCACCAACATCAGGAGTAACAGGATTAACTGTTGGAGCAAATACATTCCGTTGGACAATTTCGAATGGAGTTTGTACTCCATCAACGGATGATATTGTGATTACCCGTCAAGCAATTCCTACAATTTCTGCGGCAGGACCAGACCAATCACGATGTGCGGCTACGGCTACACTTGCAGGAAACACTCCGGCCATTGGAACCGGTGCATGGACAGTTATTGTGGGCGGAGCAACAGTTACCACTCCAACTTCTCCAACATCTGGTGTTACAGGATTAAGTGTGGGAGTAAACACATTTCGTTGGACAATTTCTAATGGCACTTGTCCCGCTTCAACAGATGATATTACCGTTACACGATATGTAAATCCAACCGTTTCCGCTGCAGGCCCTGATCAAACTGTTTGTGATACTACAGCTACACTGGCAGGAAATGCTGCAGTAATTGGAACCGGTGTTTGGACTGTTATTGCAGGAACAGGAATAATAACCACACCAACATCTCCTACTTCTGGTGTTACCAACTTAAGTGTTGGAGTAAATACTTTCCGTTGGACAATTTCTAATGGATCTTGTACACCTTCAAACGATAACATTATAATTACAAGAAATAACTTTCCAACTACAGCTGCGGCAGGTGCTGATCAAACATTGTGCGCAAACAGCGCTACATTGACAGGTAATACTCCAGCAGTAGGAACAGGCACATGGACTGTTATTACAGGCGCTGCAACAGTAACTTCTCCATCTTCTCCAACTTCTGGAGTTACAGGATTAAGTTTGGGGGCAAATACTTTCCGTTGGACAATTTCAAATGGCGTTTGTCCTACTTCTATAGATGATGTAACAATTATCCGTGATGCTATTCCAACAGTTTCAGCAGCAGGTACTGATCAAAACGTTTGTGATACTTCAGCAACACTTGCCGGAAACATTCCACTTGTTGGAACAGGCGCTTGGACGGTTATTACTGGCAGTGCAACAGTTACTTCACCTACTTCACCAACTTCTGCTACGATAGGATTAAGTGTGGGAGCAAATACTTTCCGTTGGACAATTTCGAATGGAACATGTCCATCTTCTTTCGATGATATTACAATTACAAGAACAAACTTTCCGACAATTTCTGACGCAGGACTTAATCAAGCTGTTTGTGATACAAGTACAATGCTTTCAGGAAATATTCCAATTGTTGGAAGTGGAAGCTGGACCGTTATTTCAGGAGCAGCAATTATAACGACACCAACATCTCCTACTTCTGGAGTTACAGGATTAAGTGTTGGTACAAATACATTCCAATGGACGATTTCAAATGGCATCTGTCCAACTTCAATTGATGATGTAACAATTATCAGAACAGATTTTCCTACGATATCTTATGCAGGTGCTGACCAAACTCTTTGTTCATCAACTGCGCTACTAGATGGAAATACACCTTTGGTTGGAACCGCTGTGTGGACTGTTATCAGCGGAACAGGAATCGTTACAACTCCTACTTCTCCTTCTTCAAATGCTACGGGATTGAGTGTAGGAATAAATACTTTTGTTTGGACAATCTCAAATGGCATCTGTCCGAATTCAACAGATACTGTTATTATCAATATCGATCCATTTCCTACAACAGCAAATGCAGGAATCGATTCAACGATTTGTTCTACCTCATCTTCATTGGATGGAAACCTTCCTGCTATCGGAACAGGAGTGTGGACTATTATTTCCGGAAGCGGAACATTAACTTCAACTACATCAACCAATCCAGGTGTTACCGGATTAAATATTGGATTAAATACTTTTGCATGGACAATCACAAGTGGTACTTGTCCAATTTCTTCAGACACAGTTAATTTCATTGTTGACCCTACGCCTACATCTTCTGACGCAGGTATTGATCAAACATTATGTGCAACAATTGCAGCACTTGCAGGAAACACTCCCCTTATAGGAACAGGTGTATGGACAGTCATTACAGGAGGTGCAACAATTACAACTCCTACTTCGCCAACTTCGGGTGTAACAGGATTAAGCGTTGGAATGAATACTTTCCGTTGGACAATTTCGAATGGTGTTTGTTCTCCTTCAAGTGATGACGTAACTATTATTCGCGATGCAATTCCAACTGTTGCTGCTGCAGGTGTTGACCAAACGGTTTGTACAACTACTTCTACTTTAGCAGGAAACACTGCTATTACAGGAACAGGAATGTGGACTGTGATTACGGGAGCTGCAACAGTTACAACACCTGCTTCTCCTACTTCAGGTATTACAGGAATGAATGTCGGACTGAACACATTTGTTTGGACCATTTCAAATGGAACATGTCCTTCTACTTCCGATACAGTTAATTTCATTGTTGATCCTATGCCTACTATTTCTGATGCAGGTCCTAATCAAACCGTTTGTGCAACAATTGCAGCACTTGCAGGAAACACTCCGGTTGTTGGAACAGGTATGTGGACAGTCATTACAGGAGGTGCAACAATTACAACTCCTACTTCGCCAACTTCGGGTGTAACAGGATTAAGCGTTGGAATGAATACTTTCCGTTGGACAATTTCGAATGGTGTTTGTTCTCCTTCAATTGATGATGTAAACATTATTCGTGATGCTATTCCTACTGTGGCTGTTGCAGGTATC
>CAYWAV010000081.1:0-17352 GCA_964456225.1 uncultured Chitinophaga sp.
AAAGCCAGAGCAAATGCCAGTTTTAGAAGGGAAGAAAATGATTATGGTGATTGCACCTAAGAAGAAGTAGACAAAAAAGGCAGTCGGCAATTAAATACCTGTCAGTTCGAGCGTAGTCGAGAACAAGGGAGTTAAGAAGACGAATTAAAGTAGGCAATAAAAAAGTAAAAGAAGAAATAAATTTTAGAAAAAAATAAACAAAAAATAAAAATCAGTACAATGCCAAAAATGAAAACGCATTCAGGAGCGAAAAAAAGATTTTCGTTAACTGGAACAGGGAAAGTGAAAAGAAAACATGCTTTTAAGAGCCATATCTTGACAAAGAAGACAACAAAAGCTAAACGTGCTTTAACAGGTACAACTTTAGTGGATGTTACAGATTTGCCACGCGTAAAAGCAATGTTAACGATCGGTAAGTAGTAATTGCTTTGATTGCGTCATTTCGAGCGTAGTCGAGAAAAAGCAAAAACGAATACTTGTTAAAAAAGAAAACACAGTTCAATTAGTAATAAACCAGGTAATCAGCAAAAAGTTTCTTTTATAAGAGCGCTGCAACCAAAAAACAAAACAACATGCCTAGATCGGTAAACTCGGTGGCTTCAAGAGCCAGAAGAAAAAAAGTATTAGCACAAACAAAAGGGTATTGGGGAGCAAGAAAAAATGTTCTTACAATTGCTAAAAACGTTTTAGAAAAAGGTTTAACTTACGCATACCGTGATAGAAAACAAAAGAAACGTACTTTCCGTGGAATCTGGATCCAACGTATTAACGCTGGTGTTCGTCCTTACGGAATGTCTTACTCCGTATTTATGGGTAAAGTACACGCTAAAAACATTGATTTGAACCGTAAAGTTTTAGCTGATTTAGCTATGAACAACCCGGATGCTTTTAAAGCAATTGTTGAATCAGTAAAATAGTGCCTCTCCCGCCCTCTCCAAATGGAGAGGAGATATCGGAAGAAAACAATTTTAATTAATAAATTAATTATTTAATGCTACGACAGAAAAGGTTTCACAGAAATGTGAGACCTTTTTTGTTTATTTTTACTTCATGAGCAAACGTTTTCAAACACTACTCTTTCTTGTTTTAGGGCTCTTCGTTTGTTTGTTGCTAATGCTTTGCTATTTCAATCGTTTAGCAACAGATGACTATTATTTTATTTGGGATGTAAGAAATCACGGAATCATTACTGGCGTTAGTTCTCAGTACATGGAATGGTGTGGACGTTTTGCCGCAACATTTGCAATGGATATTTTTTACTATTGGTTTGATGTAAACCATGTGTACTATAGTTTTATACCCTTTGCCTCTGCTTTGCTTCTATTTATTGGATTGTATTTCTTGACGAGTAACATCGGAAATAGACTGGAATTATCTGTTACTAAATCTCAGCGCCTACTTATTTCAGGAACTTTTACTGCACTACTGTTTTTTTTAAGTGTGGATATTGGTGAATCCTGGTTTTGGTTTTGCGGACTTAGCTCCTATTTGTGGAGCATCATTGCTTTTGTTTGGGCATGTGTCTTTTTAACAAACACCAATCGCCTTGTGTTTTCAACTATTGCAGCCGCTTTCTGTTTTATATATATTGGCGGTGCTTCAGAAGTTTATTCAGTAATTTACGGAGTATTCTTCACCGTTTTTCTTCTAATTAAGTATAAGGAAGCACAAGACGTAAATGCTTTTATCACCTCAAACAAACGACTACTTCTGATTTATACTTTGTTTGCTACTTCTTTTTTAATATTTCTAATTGCTCCAGGCAACTACATGCGTGATGGGCTTTTTCCGGAGCACCAATTCTGGTATTCATTTTTTATTACAGCAAAATCGTTTGTGAAATTTGGCATTTTTTATCTTCCTTCAAAACTGCCTTACATCATTCTATTCGGTTTTCCGTTTTTATGGTTGGGTGATGAACTAAAAGAACATACAAAGGGAATTTTTAATCAAAGCTTCAAATCATTTTTCTTTAAACTAAGTGGAGTTTTTATTCTTGCACTATTTGTTTTTTTCTTTTTAGTTGCCTTTGTGATGGTGGAAACAGGGCCTCCACGCATTTGGTTATTTGTTTCATTCATGTCAGCCATCTATTTCTCTATTCTATTCTTTTATGCAGGTTGCAAAGACTCACTTAGTTATTGGAATAAGAAAAATTTCACGACTATTATCTTGTCTCTAGGAATTGTATTACTTGTGTTCTCAATCATCACACAATATGTTACTGCGTCAACTTATTCAAAAGCAAATGATGAGCGAATAAGTTATTTATTAGATTTGAATAAAACGATCACAAATGATACCTTAATATTACTAAGTCCTCTTCCGCCCAGCGGAATGCTTTATTCAACAGAAATTTCAGTTGATACAAGCCACTTTACTAATAAAGAATTGAGGTTGGGATACGACTTGAAATTTCATGTAGCACTTAAACGATAAAAACTTATTTTTACACTAAATTTAAAATCTTCTTATGACCAAAATATTAGTTGCAACCGAAAAGGCATTTGCCAAAGCTGCCATTGAAGGAATAAAAAAAATAACTTCGGAGGCAGGATTTGAAACTGTTCTCTTAGAAAATTATACAGATGCGAACGACTTGATAAAAGCTGTTGCTGATGTAGATGCCTTGATTATTCGCAGTGATAAAGCCACCAGACAAGTAATTGAAGCAGGAAAAAATTTAAAACTGATTGTTCGTGCCGGAGCCGGTTATGACAATATTGATTTGGTTGCCGCAACTGAAAAAGGAATTGTAGCAATGAATACACCTGGACAAAACTCAAATGCTGTTGCGGAGTTAACCTTCGGGATGCTAGTGTTTATGGCAAGGGGGAATTTTAAAGGTGTTTCAGGAACTGAATTAAAAGGAAAGAAGATAGGAATTCATGCTTATGGAAATGTGGGCAAGAATGTAGCACGCATTGCGAAAGGTTTTGAAATGATTGTATACGCGTTTGATCCATTTGTACCTAAAGAAGTAATTGAAAAAGACGGTATACTAGGCGTTAATTCTGTTGAAGAATTATATAGTACTTGTCACTATATTTCATTGAACATCCCGGCAACGGAAAAAACAAAGAATTCAATCAATTTAGAATTGCTTTCAAAAATGCCTTTAGGTGCTACAGTTATTAATACAGCTAGAAAAGAAGTGATCAACGAAGCGGAATTAAAACAAGTATTTATTGCTCGTCCTGATTTTAAATACATCTCCGACATTATGCCAGATTGCCACCAAGATTTATTGCAATTTGAAAATCGCTATTACTGCACTCCTAAAAAGCAAGGAGCGGAAACGTCTGAAGCAAACATCAATGCAGGATTAGCAGCAGCAAATCAGATTGTGAAATTTTTCAAAAACGGGGACAAAACTTTCCAAGTTAATAAGTAACATGGCGAATATTATTCCATTCAAAGGCATTCGACCCGCAAAAGATAAGGTGCATTTAGTTGCTTCTAGATCCGTTGACGGCTATAACACAGCCGAATTGCACGATAAACTAGCAAGTAATCCTTTCTCGTTTCTGCATGTGATTAGTCCGGATTTCAGTGATGGTAGAAGATCAAAACCCGGCTCACTTGAACGATTGCAAAAAGCAAAAGCAAAATATTTAAAATTTGTAGCAGAAGAAGTTTTTGTGAGTGATGAAAAACCAAATTACTATATCTATCAGCAATTAAAAGATGGGAATATTTATACAGGAATCATTGGTTGCAGCAGCATTGACGATTACTTTAACGGAGTTATAAAAATACACGAACAAACATTAACGGATAGAGAAGAAAAATTAATGCACTATTTAGAAGTGTGTGATTTTAATGCAGAACCAGTTTTGTTTAGTTATCCCAACGATTCAGTAATTGATGAATTAACAGCAAAATCAATACAAACAGAGCCTGTTTACGATTTCACAACTACTGATAGAGTGCGACATAAATTGTGGTTGGTGAACGATTTAAATACTGTTGCAACCATTCAAGAACGTTTTGCAAAAATTCCCGCAGTATATATTGCTGATGGCCATCATCGTTCGGCTTCCTCTGGACTGCTTGGCAAATCACGTAGAGAAAAGAATCCAAGTTTTACTGGAAAAGAACCTTACAATTATTATTTAGGTGTTTTCTTTCCTGAAACTCAATTAAAGATTTTTGATTTTAATCGTGTGGTGAGAGATATTAATAATTTATCTGCAGAAGATTTTATTAAAAAGCTTTCTGAAAAATTTATTATTGAAGAAAAGGAAGAATTATACAAACCTTCTAAAAAGCATAATTTCAGTATGTATTTGGAAGGAAAATGGTATTCACTGGATGCAAAAAAAGAAATCATTCACAACGAAGAACCTGTTGGAAGTCTGGATGCATCCATATTAACAGAACACATCCTCTCTCCTATTCTAAATGTACACGATTTAAAAACCGACAAACGCATTGGTTTTGTATCTGGAATAAAAGGAATGAAAGAATTGAAGCACCAAGTGGACAAATGGAATTTCAAACTGGCGTTTGGATTGTATCCAGTAGAAATGGAGCAATTGAAACACATTGCAGATACAAATAATATTATGCCTCCGAAAACGACCTGGGTGGAGCCTAAGATGAGAAGTGGTTTGGTGATTTATAGTTTGAGTGAATAGGTTACGGATAGCGAATCAAAACGAATTTACGAATCTGATTAGTTAAATGTCTATCAAAGAAAATCTTCATCGCATCAAATCGTTACTTCCTAAAGAAGTAACCCTTATTGTTGTTACCAAAACTCAACCTATTGAAAAACTTCAAGAAGTCTACAATGCAGGTCACAAGATCTTTGGTGAGAACAAAGTACAAGAGTTGGTGGATAAATATGAAGTGTTGCCCAAAGATATTCAATGGCATTTGATTGGACACTTACAAAGCAATAAAGTGAAATACATCGCTCCTTTTGTTTCTTTGATCCATTCGGTAGATAGTTTGAAGTTGCTTCAAGAAATCAACAAACAAGCAGAAAAAAACAATAGAATCATCAATTGTTTGTTGCAGATTTATATAGCAAAAGAGGAAACGAAATTTGGTTTGGACTTTCAAGAAGCTGAAGAATTAATCGCTTCAACGGAACTGAAAGTACTAAAAAACATAAAAATTGTAGGTTTTATGGGAATGGCCACAAATACCGAAAACAAGACTCAAATTAGCTCTGAATTCCAATTATTACAGCACTTTTACGAGAAATACCGTCAACTTGAGACCTTTAACTTGAAACTTGAAATTTTGAGTATGGGCATGAGCTCCGACTATGGGCTGGCCATTGAAAACGGAAGCACTATGATTCGCGTAGGAAGCTCTATTTTCGGGCAAAGAGATTAGTTTTCTAAGCTAACAAGTTTCGCTTAGCGAGGTTAAATTATCGATGTTTTGACTTTTAAAAGCGATATAAATTGAAAAAAATTGACTTTTATGTAATTATGATTTATATTTGCTGACTAATTAAAAACAATCAAATTACATTACAATGAAAACAGGTACAGTAAAATTCTTTAACGAAGCAAAAGGTTTTGGTTTTATTAAAGACGATTCAGGTCAAGAAATTTTTGTTCATGCAACAGGTTTGGAAGACAAAATCAAAGAAAATGACACAGTAACGTTTGATGTTGCTGAAGGCAAAAAAGGTTTAAATGCGGTAAACGTAAAAAAAGCTTAATATATTTTGCTTTAATAAAAAAGCCTCTCGAATTTTCGAGAGGCTTTTTTATTTGGATACATTTGTCAGTTCGAGCGAAGCCGAGAACTATTCTGCTGTTTTAGTAGAATCAGGAGCAACGGCAGGTGTTACAGTTTTCGGAGCTGGTTTCACTTTCTTTTTGTTTTTATGAGTTCCTGTAAATGCATAAGAATGAATGATTTTTCCTTTTTTACGAATGATAGCCGTTCCGGTAACATTATCACCTTCAATTATTCCCTCCCAAGAAAAACGTCCATCATCTGTATTTTTTGATTCAACAGTAAACTTTATAGAAACAGGACTTGTTGTTGAGTCTACTTCATATTCATAATCTGTTTGCGGAAACTGAGCTTGGGTCATGTAGTTCGACTTAAACTTACCAACTGCAACAAAAGTCATATCGTCCTTAATTGGTTCTGCCTTTTTCTTCTTTTCGCCTTCTTCAGTTAAAGTAATGGCGTAAATTCTTCCGTCAATAGGACTTTTCTTTTTAGCTTGTGCAAAACCTGTTAAGCTAAGTGTAAAAATGAAAAACAACAGTGCTATTTTTTTAGTCATTTGTTTATTTTATTTGGATAAGTGAATACTTTTTTAGTGTACAGCAATTTTATCCGACATGTATTGTCCGGATTTTAATTTCCCCACAATTTTAGAAAATGCTTCAATGGTATAATTTACATCTTCCATAGAATGTACTGCTGTAGGGATTAAGCGAAGAATGATTACACCTTTTGGAACAACAGGATAAACAACCATGGAGCAGAAGATGTTGAAATTTTCACGCAAATCCAATATCAAGTTTGTTGCTTCCGGAATGGAACCATTCATAAATACAGGTGTTACGGGTGAATTTGTTAATCCAATTTCAAATCCTGCTTTCTTCAATCCATTTTGTAAAGCGTGAGTAATTTCCCACAATTTATCTTTGTATTCAGGATGATTTCTCATCAATTCCAGTCGCTTCAAAGCACCAGCCACTAAAGGCAAAGGCAATGCTTTTGCAAATATTTGTGAACGCATGTTGTAACGTAAATATTCTACAATTTGTTCTTCGCTGGAAATAAAACCACCAATTAAAGCAAATGATTTCGCGAATGTTCCGAAATATATATCGATTCCATCCTGACAACCCTGCTCCTGCCCTGTTCCACCGCCAGTTTTACCCATTGTTCCACAACCGTGTGCATCATCAACAAATAATCGAAATTTGTATTTACTTTTCAAATCTACAATCTCTTTCAATTTCCCTTGACGTCCACTCATTCCGAACACACCTTCTGTAATCACTAGAATAGAGCCATTTTGAGCTTCTGCTAATTTGGTAGCTCTTACCATTTGCTTTTCGAAATCTTCGATATCGTTGTGTTTAAAAACATAACGTTTTCCCATGTGCAAACGAACTCCGTCCAAAATACAAGCATGTGATTCAGCATCGTAAACAATAACATCGTGACGATCAACTAAACAATCGATAGCAGAAACCATTGCCTGGTAACCGAAATTACAAAGGATAGTAGATTCTTTATACACAAAAGCTGATAATTCAGCCTCTAATTGTTCATGCAAATTTGAGTTTCCACTCATCATTCGAGCGCCCATTGGCATTGCAAATCCGTATGCTGTAGCTGCGTCTGAATCGGCTTTACGCACTTCTGGGTGGTTTGCCAATCCTAAATAATTGTTCAAACTCCAGTTTAAACGCTCTTTTCCGCGAAAAATCATTCTTGGCTTAATATCCCCTTCTAATTTAGGAAATGTAAAATACCCGTGCGACTCTTTTGCATGCATTCCAATCGGTCCGCGGTTCGCTTTTATCTTTTCAAATAAATCCTTCATATTGTCGTTATTGTATAGTTTTAAAAAATTTAGAGAAGCGAAATTAGTGGTTTACGCCCTATTTTCAAAGGGATTTTAATTAACAAATTTGGTTAGCTGAATTTATCCGATTTATTGCAGTTATTTCATCCGAAAATCTTATATTTGTCAGCCCGTTCCGAAAAAGAACGTTCGGGCGGGCAGTCCTTTTATGCGCAACAAACAATTTTATATCATATTTTTACTGGTTTCCGCTTTGGCCTTGACTTCTTGCACCAACAAGGAGCGTGTTTACGATTCGTCAAATAGCACAAAAAAGAAGCGTTTTGACCCAACTATTGGAAAGTTCAATAAGCTTGTGAAAAGCAGCGATATGGATGCAAAGTATACTGCAGCTGTAAAGTATTTTGACAAAGAAGAATACACACGAGCTTTGACGTTATTTGAAGAATTGATGGGTGTTTACAGAGGAACAACAAGAGGCGAAGAAGTTCATTATTACTACGCTTATTGCAGCTATAACCTAGGTGATTATATTGTTGCAGGTTATCAATTCAGAAGCTTTGTAAGAAATTTCCCTACTAGCAAACATGCAGAAGAATGCGCTTACATGAATGCTTATTGTTTTTATTTAAATTCACCTGAGTATAGTTTGGATCAGATTGATACAAAGCTTGCAATAAAAGAGTTTCAGCGTTTTACAAATCAATATCCTCAGAGTAAACACATTCAAGAGTGTAACGATATTCTTGATAAACTGAGAGGGAAATTGGAGCGCAAATCCTATGAAGGTGCTATGTTGTATTACAATATGAGCGATTACAAAGCTTCTGTGGTTGCATTTGGAAATCATTTGAAAGATTTCCCAGGTTCAAAAAACACTGAAGAATTGAATTATTTAATTATCCGTTCTTACTATTTATTAGCATTAAACAGTATTGAAGGTAAGAAGCAAGAACGTTTTAAGGCAGCAGCAGACCACTACATTAAGTTTTTAGATAATTTCCCTAAAAGCGAATATTTGAAACAAGCTGAAATGGTTTATTCAAGTGCATTAAAGAATTTAGAAAAGTACAACAAATCATAATCATAAATCAATTATCAAATGGACTACAAAAAAACAACTGCAGATTTAACAACTACCACTCGTGATTTAAGAAGTTTGGATGGTAAAACCGGTAATATCTACGAAAGTATTGCCATCATCTCTAAGCGTGCTAACCAAATTAGCGCTGAAATGAAAGAAGAGTTGACTAACAAATTAGCTGAGTTTGCATCAAACACAGATAACTTGGAAGAGATTTTTGAAAACCGTGAACAAATTGAAATTTCTAAATATTACGAGCGTTTGCCAAAACCTTCTTTGATTGCTATCCAAGAATTTTTTGACGACAAAATATATCACCGTAATCCTATTACAATAGTAGAAAATAAGTAATCGTTAAAATACATTTAGCAGTTCGCGTTATCCTGTTTCGATTTTTTTTGAAATTAGTAATAATTGCGAACTGCTTTTTTTGATATACTTTGTATTACGAAGTTTGATTTTACAACTCAAACAAGTTGGCTAAAACACATTAACAAATACCTCGAATTAAAACGAAGTAGTATGTTTAAAAACAAAAATATATTGATTGGTGTAACTGCCAGTATTGCTGCATACAAATCAGCATTTCTTGTTCGTTTACTAATAAAAGCAGGGGCTAATGTTAAAGTAATTATGACAGATTCTGCTGTAGAATTCATTACTCCTCTTACACTCTCCACACTTTCTAAAAATCCAGTATTAATTGATTTCACTAAAAACAAACAAGGTGAATGGAACAACCATGTGGAATTAGGTTTATGGGCAGATGCTTTTATAATTGCACCCGCATCAGCAAATACCCTTGCTAAAATGGCAAATGGACTTTGTGATAATTTATTACTCGCTACTTATTTATCAGCAAAATGCCCTGTATATGTTGCGCCTGCCATGGACTTGGATATGTATAAACACAAAAGCACAAAAGATAATTTAAAACGCATTGAATCTTTTGGAAATAAAATCATTCATCCAGGAACAGGTGAATTGGCGAGCGGTTTATTCGGTGAAGGCAGAATGGCTGAACCTGAAGAAATAATTGCTTTTTTAGAAAAAGAACTTTCGAAGAATTTGCCATTTGCAAACAAAAAAGCATTGGTAACTGCCGGTCCCACTTACGAAGCGATTGACCCCGTTCGTTTTATTGGAAATCACTCTTCCGGAAAAATGGGATTTGCCATTGCTGAAGAATTGGCAAATCAAGGTGCTGAAGTCACTTTAGTTTGTGGCCCGAATAGTTTAAAAACAATCAACAAAAATATTATACGCATTGATGTTGTTTCGGCAGAGGAATTATTTAAAGCGGCTGTGACAGTATTTAAAAATGCAGACGTATCCATACTTTCGGCTGCAGTTGCTGATTACAAACCATCAAAAACAGCGAATCAAAAAATTAAAAAATCAACAGGCACCAAGGCTATTGATTTAATTCCTACAAAAGATACATTAGCAGAATTAGGAAAACTGAAAACAAAAAAACAATTGTTGATTGGATTTGCCTTAGAAACCGAAAATGAAGTTGCGAATGCGAAAGAGAAAATAAAAAAGAAGAATTTAGACTTAATTATATTGAATTCATTGAATGATAAAGGTGCCGGATTTAAAACCGACACAAATAAGATCACTATCATTGATAAAAACAATAAAATCACTAAATTTGAGTTAAAGAGTAAGGAAGATGTGGCGAAAGATATTTTAAAAACGATTCAAAATTTTAAATCTAAATAAGTGCGTAAATTAATACTTTTTCTGTTTTTTGTTGGAACTTTTTCATCACTATTTTCACAGGAACTCGACTGCAAAGTACAGGTATTGTCAAACCAAATTGCTGGAACCGATAAGCGTGTTTTTGAGGCTATGCAAACTGCCATTTTTGAATTCATGCTTACGCGTAAATGGACAAATGAGACGTTTAGAATTGAAGAACGAATAGATTGTAGTATATTGATAAACCTAACAGAAAGAATTGGCGCGGACGAATTTAGAGGAACCTTGCAGATTCAGGCCCGCAGACCCGTTTTTAAGACCTCCTACAATACAGCACTTTTAAATTTCAATGATAACGACATTGTATTTAAATACACTGAAGCACAACCATTGGAATTTGTAGAAAACACCTATTCAGGAAACCTAACTTCTATTCTGGCTTTTTATGCTTACTACGTAATTGGATTGGATTACGATTCTTTTGCATTGAATGACGGAACACCTTATTTTCAAAAAGCATTAGCCGTTGTCAATAATGCACAAAGCTCCGGATACCAAGGTTGGAAAGCATTTGATAGTAACAATAACAGATATTGGCTAATCAATAATATGTTGGATGCAACATTTGTAAGTATGCGTGAAGCGATGTACAATATTCACCGCAAAGGTTTGGATATGATGGCAGACAATAAAGACGCAGGACGAGCAGCAATTCTTGAAAGCTTAATGGAACTAAAAAAAGTACATCAGGTAAAACCACTTTCGTTTAGTCTGCAAGTATTTTTTATTGCTAAAGCAGATGAGATTGTAAATGTTTTCTGTGGCGGTTTCCCAGATGAAAAAGCAAAAGTAACTACTCTTCTCAACGAGATAGATCCTACCAATAGTAATAAGTATACAAAGATTGCTGCTTGTCAATAAACGAATTCTTAACCGAATCGTCACACTGAGCGGAGTCGAAGTGCACTTTCTACGAAGCTCTAATTACACCGTTCATCTCGATATTTAATCAGAATTTGTATTTTTCACCCATCAAATAATTGTTTCGACTCCGCTCAGTGTGACGTCTCATCAATCATTTTAGTAAATTTACACTTCTACCAGCCTAACCTAATCCGACTTATTGCAAACTCTTTTCAATTGTTAATTTCTTTTAATTTTCTCAAAAAAATCTGTAGCGAAAAACTTTAACTTAGCATCGCTATGCTTAAGACCATTTCCGTACAAAACTATGCCTTAATCGATAAACTTGAAGTAGAGTTTACTGATGGCTTAACTATTATAACAGGTGAAACAGGTGCAGGTAAATCTATTTTATTAGGAGCATTGGGGTTAATTGCCGGTAGCAGAGCTGATTCACAAGCATTGCAAGACAAAACAAAAAAATGCGTAGTAGAAGCAACTTTCAACATCAAAGGTTATTCCTTAAAAGATTTTTTTTTGGAAAATGAATTGGATTACGATGTTACTACTTCTATACGAAGAGAAATCAATCCTGAAGGAAAATCCCGCGCATTCATAAATGATACGCCCGTAACCCTTAATCAGCTTAAAGAATTAGCCGAATATTTAATTGACATTCATTCACAACATCAAACGCTAACCTTGAATGGAAGTGCGTTTCAGCTTTCTGTAGTTGATGCCTTTGCTGATCATTCTTCAACAACAGAAGAATATGCTGAAGGATTTAAAAAATACAAAACCTTAGAAAAGCAACTCAAAGAATTAACAGAAAAAGAATCACAAGCAAAAAAAGATTTGGATTATTTTCAATTTCAATTTAATGAATTGGAAGATGTGAATCTAAAATCCGACCAGCAATTGGCTATGGAACAGGAGTTAGAGGCACTAAACAATGCCGAAGATATTAAATCAACTTTATCAAAAGCCGCTCACGGTTTAACGGGTGGTGAACAAAATTTGCTTTCTTCCTTGAGTGAAATTAAAATCATTCTATCGTCCATTGCGAAATTTAAACCAGAAATCAATGACTTAAGCACTCGACTTTCTAGCTCCTACATTGAGTTGAAAGACATTAGCAACGAGTTGGAAGCATTGGAGCAAGATATTGTTTATGATTCCAAACGAATTGAAGTACTCACAGAAAAATTAGATGCTGTTTATCGATTGCAATTAAAACATCAGGTAAAAACAATTGAAGAATTGATTGTTATTAAAGATGATTTAAGCAATAAACTTCTTGATTTTAGCTCGCTTGAAGCAGAGATAGAAAAAGTAAACAAAGAACTTAATATGTTACAAAAAGCATTGATGGTGCTTGCTAAAAAAATGTCGGCAAACAGAAAAAAATCAATTCCGAAAATTGAAAAAGAAATTGCTTCCCTCCTTTCTGCTTTATCTATGCCCAATGCACAATTAAAAGTAGAGCACTTAGAATCTGATACATTAGGAAAAGATGGATTGGACAAAGTCAACTTTCTTTTTTCCGCAAACAAAGGCAGCGATTTCAAAGAATTAAACAAAGTAGCATCCGGAGGAGAGTTATCACGTTTAATGTTAAGTATAAAATCCTTAATTGCGCAACTAACAGCCTTGCCAACAATTATTTTTGATGAGATAGACACAGGTGTTTCCGGTGATGTGGCTGATAAAGTGGGAAGCATCATGGATAAGATGGCAACTAAAATGCAGGTCGTAACAATCACTCACTTGCCCCAAATTGCTAGTAAAGGACAATCACATTTGTTTGTTTACAAAGAGGACAAAAACAATAAAACATTCAGTAATATCAAAAGACTGACAGACGAAGAAAGAGTTCAAGAAGTGGCAAAAATGCTAAGTACAGGAACACCAACTGCCGCAGCAATAAGCAATGCAAAAGAGCTTCTTAAAAATTAAAACCTCACCCTATCCCTTTCCACATGGAGAGGGAACATGTTTACATTAATTAATGAAAATTATTCTTAGTAATTATTATATTTGTCCTTAACAAACATCCATAAATTCGAACATTCAACAAATCTAATTCAAAAATATGTCATACAATTTATTAAAAGGAAAACGAGGAATCATTACAGGAGCATTGGATGAAAATTCAATTGCATGGAAAGTAGCAGAAAAAGCACATGAACAAGGTGCTACATTTGTACTTACTAATGCGCCAATCGCTATGCGAATGGGGGAAATTAAAAAATTGGCTGAGAAAACAAACTCGCAAATTATTCCTGCTGATGCAACTAGCGTTGAAGAGTTGACAAATCTTTTCACACAATCTCAAGAAATTTTAGGCGGAAAAATTGATTTCGTTCTTCATTCTATAGGTATGAGTGTGAACATTCGTAAAAACATTCCTTATACAGAATCAAACTACGATTACTTTGCAAAAGGGATTGATGTTTCTGCTATGTCGCTTCACAAAATGTTAGCAGTAGCGAAGAAAATGGATGCAATTAACGAATGGGGAAGCGTAGTAGCATTGACTTATATGGCTGCTCAGCGCACCTACCCTTTCTATACAGATATGGCTGATATCAAAGCAATGTTAGAATCTATTGCTCGTAGTTTTGGATATCATTATGGATTAGATAAAAAAGTACGTATAAATACTGTTTCTCAGTCTCCAACGAAAACTACAGCAGGAACAGGGATAAAAGGCTTTGGCGATTTCTATGATTATGCCAATGCTATTGCTCCATTAGGAAATGCTAGTGCTGAAGATTGTGCTAACTATTGTATTACACTGTTCTCTGATTTAACAAGAATGGTAACTATGCAGAACTTATTCCACGATGGTGGATATTCTACTACTGGTGTGAGTATGGATGTAATGACCAAGTTGGGAGTTGAATAAAAGGTGATTAGGTAATTAAGTGAAAAAGGAATCCAATTGGGTGCCTTTTTTTGTTTGCAGAAATTTTGCATGGATTATTAGCAAAAATCAAAGAAATAATGTATTTTCATACAATATATATTAGCCTCAATTAATAAAAATGACAACCATGATAAAATCTACATTTCAAAAATCAATCTTGTTTGCTACAACTTGTTTTATTGGAGCAATTGGAGCTAACGCACAATTCTCATTTACGAATATGAATAGTTTAGTTCCTACTGCTACACACAGTGGCAACTCGATAACTGTTGTAGATGTAAACAATGATGGTCTTGACGACATTGTTAAAATGGATCAAGCAAGCGATTTAGTAGTTCAACTACAAAACATTAATGGAACTTATACGCATTATAATTTAGGAGATGTTGGAGCGGGAAACGTTTGGGGAATGGCTGTTGCAGATGTTGATCACAATGGTTGGAAAGATGTTGCAACCGGAGCTGGGGCAACTTCTTTGGTGAAATTGTTTTGGTCTGGCAGTACAATTACTACCACTACAACTGTATTGAGCGGTTCTTACTTTGTTCAGAACATTACGTTCGGAGATATTGATAATGACGGATGGGTTGATTTAGCGGTGTGTGACGATAATGATTACATGAAAATTTATAAAAACAATTCGGGTACAATGAGTCTAACAACTACCTTGATTGATACTGAAATTAATCCGGGAATGACTTATGGTGGCGACCCATACGATTCTGGTAACTACGGAAGTGTTTGGTTGGATATTGATAACGATGGCGATTTGGATTTATACATTGCTCATTGCCGTCAAAGTGCAACAAGTTATAACGATGAAAGAAGAAGAGATCGTTTATTCCGAAATAATGGAGCTGGTGGATTTACAGAAGATGCTGGAGCAACAGGTTTAGAGCTACCAGGGAATTTTAAACAAACGTGGACTTCTAGCTTTGGAGATTTAGATAACGATGGCGATCAAGATGTTGTATTAACAAATCATGGAGAAAATAGCCAGATTTATTCAAACAATGGTTCTGGTGTATTTACAGATATTACAGCTGGTTCTGGTTTCTCTACTTCATTTGATGCGATTGAATCTTTTGTAGAAGATTTTGATAATGATGGTTGGTTAGACATTTTAATTTCTGGTCCGGGTTTACGTTTGTACAAAAACAACCACGATGGAACGTATACACAAGCAACTAATGCTTTTGGTGGTGCAATGACTTCATTCTTGTCGTTTGCAACAGGTGATTTGAATCACGATGGGTTTATTGATTTAGTAGCTTCTTATGGAAATGTTTATAACAGTCCAACTACAACAGACGATGTATTGTGGATGAACGATAAAAACTCAAATAACTTTATTACTTTTCATTTAACAGGAACCGCTAGTAATGACGGGGCTATTGGAGCAAAAGTGATCATCACTGGTTCATTTGGAACTCAAGTGCGTGAAGTAAGAGCAGGAGAATCATATGGTACAGAAAACTCATTCGATTTGCATTTTGGATTGGGTTCTGATGTTACTATTGCTTCTGCAGTTATTGAATGGCCTTCTGGTTTAACCAATACTTTTGGAACTTTGAGTGCTGGACAATTTGTGACTGTTATAGAAGGCGGTTGTTCAATTACAAATAACGTTATTCCAGGTCCACATGCATTTTGTACAGGAGGTTCTGTAAACTTAAACGCACCTGCTGGTTATACTTCTTACTTGTGGTCGAACGGAGCTACTACTCCATCTATTTCCGTTTCAGCAACAGGAAACTATTATGTAACAGTTACAAATGCAACTGGTTGTACAAACCTTTCTCCATTAATTGTTGTTACAATGAATCCGGATGAAACTCCTTCCGTTGCAACTTCAGGCTCAAGCAACTGCGGTGGAGCGTTAACTTTAACAAGTACTCCTGCTAGCGCTTATAGCTGGACTGGCCCAAGTGGTTTTACAGCAAGTACACAAACTATTAATCCAACCGTTTCAGGAACATATAATTTAATAACAACAGGATTGTGCCAAAACTGGAATGCTCCTCCAACAACTGTTAGTGTTTTAGCATCTCCGGTTGCACCAATTGGAACTGGCGCTTCTGGCTTAGGACCTGCATCTTTTAATTTAACCGCTACAGGTACTACCGGAGCTATTAATTGGTATGCGGCTTCTACTGGTGGTTCATCGCTTGCACTTGGCAGTAGTTTTAATACACCCATCATTAGCACAACCACTACTTATTATGTAGATGAAACCAATGTATATCCCGGAGCACTTGGTGATGTTGGGCCTCCTGATCATATTGGAACAAGTTTGTATTCTACAGGTGCGACTACAAATGGGTCTGTAGACTTTGATGTACTTGGCGCTTGCACACTTCAAACGGTGAAAGTTTATACCAATCTGGCAGGAATCAGACGTATTCTTTTGCAAGATGCTTCACTTGCTACTATCAACAGTTTAACAATCAATTTGCCTGCTGATTCAACTGTTATCACTTTGAATTTTGCATTAACTCCCGGAACTGATTATCATTTAACAACTGATGCAGCAGTTAACACAACTAGTTTTGGAAGTGCTAACCCTAAAATGCAAAGAAGCGCTTCAGCAGTTTCATATCCTTATACTTTAGCGGGTTTCGTATCTTTAACAGGTTCTAACCAAGGTGCATCTTATTACTATTATTTTTATGATTGGAAAATTGAAGGTGCTCCCATCAATTGTGTAAGTTCACCACGTGTTCCCGTTGTTGCAGTTGTTACAAACTCAACAGGTATTTCTGCTATTGATAAAAATAACGGTGTAACTATTTTCCCAAATCCTGCGAGTTCTGAAGTGAACATCACGTTTGGTTACAACATGAGTGAAACTACAACTATTGAAATGACGGATGTTACAGGACGATTAGTAAAAACAGCTTCTGTTGAAAATCCAATGCAAGGACAAACTATTCAGTTAGATGTAAATGAATTGAACGCAGGAACCTATTTCATTTCTGTTAAAAATAAAAACAACAAATTGGTAAGCAAGTTAACGCTGACTAAGTAAGTCGCGAGGTTTTACTCGCGATGGAGAGCAAGCCTCTCTTCATCAAAAGAGAAAAAAGTCATAAGTCAAAAAGAAGGAGCTCGATTGGGCTCCTTTTTTTGTATATTTAAATGATGAAAAAAGTAATACTCTTATTCCTAATTGGTCTTAATTTTTTTGCTTTTGGGCAGAAGAATGAGTTT
>CAYWAV010000082.1:0-17028 GCA_964456225.1 uncultured Chitinophaga sp.
CCTACAATAGCATCAATCTTTTTATCAGCTACACGATTAGCAAATTCGGAAACGATTTCGTTACACAATTGTTGGTTATGAAAAATAGGGGTTATGTCTTTGAATAGGATTCCCGGTTTAGGAAAATCGGCTACGTCTCGGATGGTTGATTTTATTTTTGTTTCTAGCATTTTCTTGATTTGATTTGGCGCGTTTCTCGACTCCGCTCGAAATGACCGCGCAATAAGATTTCAATCTACAATTAAATAAGGTACAATTTTACGGTATGTTTCCTCATCTACCAAATCTGTTTTCTTGATTTCATCAACAGTTTTGTATTTGCCGTGATTTTTGCGATAATTCACAATGGCATTTGCAACGGTCCATTTCAGATAGGGACTTTTTAAATCTGCTACTTCACAGGTATTGATATTTATTTTTTTGATTTTGGATTCATCTATGTCGATATACTTTTCTATGCTGCTTAATTTTTCCTGATCAAATTTCCATATTTCCAGAAGTTGTTCTTTATTTACAAAACCGCCAATTGAATTACGATACTTAATTATATTTTTCGCATAAAATGCACCGATTCCTTTTATAGTTGTGAGTGTAGCTGAATCAGCAGAGTTGAGTTCAATTACATTTAATCGTTCAACTTTAGAAGCATCTAGGGGTTTTGCTGTTTCTACTTTTCCATCTTTAAATATAGATTTCGATTTTTCATCGGCATGAGCAATTTCTGCAGGAGAACTAATTTGGATAAAAGGTTCCAAGGTTTCGTATTGTTCTTTACTTAAGCAATACATTTTTTTTACATCTTCTTTTGTTCTGAATTTACCACCTTTTGATTCATACTTTTTAATCGATTTAATTTGTTTGTCGTTTAAGCCTAAGCGCTTCCAATTTTGTTCTGATAAATTATTGGGGTTAAATGAAAATCGTTCAACATTATTATGTTCTTCCAGCTCTATTTCAGGTTTGTGACCATATTCTTTTGCTTCTACTTTATCTTCAATAGTTGCCTGAAATGCTTTTACTTCTTTATCAAACTGAGTAAAATCGACTGGGTCCTGACTAACAAAATTGGAAGAAATATTGAGATACAAAACCAGGGCGCAAATGATGCTCAATAAAATAAATACTCCGTTACGTTCACGTTTATTGAACGTGAAAAAATCGCGAAAAATGTTTTTCATAAATTTTTTAAAAATTAATTTGTACTACATTTTTACAAAAGCCATCAAGGGCGATTATACTTACGTGTTGGAGTAGTACGTTTTGGGGCAGTAAAATCAGATAGAAAACAAGAATACTAGTTTTCTATAAATAAATTATTTTCAATCAAAAAAATGAAATTATTTTTTTGCTTCATCATTGTCTTCAAAAGAATCCTGTTCCGCTTTTGGAGGAGTTCTTAATACTTTTACAAAATAATAAATTGTAACTGCTGTAACCACAATTTCTGTTACGAGCATCATTATTAATGCGGATGAGTTCATATTATAAATCTCCCTTCTTTAACGCGTTTCTTGTATGCGATATAAACTAAGTAAGCAACTGCAAACCAAACTAACAATAAACCAACACGTGAAATATTCACATATAGCAATTGTGTTTTTAATTGTTCAATAATTGCAGGATCTGTTGCTGCCAATATCTGTTTGTCAATTCCTTCATTTTTTATTTGGCTCCAAATTCCGGGTAAGCTTGCAATAAAAACCAATCCTAACATTATTGGAGTAACGAACTTAATAATGTATTTAAATATTGTTGGCACTTTAATATCAGCACCACTCGTAATTTCCCTCCAGCCTTTATCCATGCCAAACACCCAAGCAAACAAAATGATTTCTAGGAGTGCAAAAACGACTAGCGAAACCGTTCCTGCCCAATAATCATATTCATCAAACACACCATAATTAAAAAACAGAACAGTTGGTAAACCCAAAATCAATACTGTCAAACCAAAAGTCCAAGCAGCTTTTTCCCGTTTCCAACCAAATTCATCTTGCAAGAATCCCATGCATGGAGTTCCCATTGCCAATGAGGAAGTGATTCCTGCAAAGAATAATAATCCAAACCAAAAAACACCGCACATCACACCCAGCGCGCCACCAAACTGATCGAATAAATATGGAAGTGTTTTAAATCCTAACCCAAGTCCTCCATTTTTTGTCATTTCCACAACGGCATCTATTCCCAAATAACCAACAGCAATAGGAATAATGATTGCAGAACCTAAAACGATTTCTACAAAACCATTCATCCATCCAGCACTCATTGCATTTAAAGCTATATCATCTTTTGAACGAACATACGAAGCGTAACATTGAATGGATCCCATTCCAATTGAAAGTGTAAAGAATATTTGCCCAGCAGCTGCCAACCAAACTTTGGCTGACCAAATACTAGAAAAATCGGGAGTCCATAAAAAGTTTAATCCTACTGTCCCATCGTTCACGGCACCATGGTCACCTGCTTTAAGTGTTACAGCAATAAATGCCAATATAGCACCAAAAATAATCAATAAGGGCATTCCAATCTTCGCTACTTTTTCCACTCCACCACTCAATCCGCGTGAAAGAATCCAAGTATTTAATAACAAACAAATAACCCAAAATATAATTGGTTCAATTGTTTCCAAAGAAACATAACTGCCAAAAAAGGAAGCTACTTCAGCTTGAGTTTGACCAGAGAAACTACCAGTGATCGAATGCCACATCCACGATAACGTCCATGATTCCAAATAACAATAATAAGCAGCAACAGCTAAATTTGTGAAAATTCCAAAAACACCAATGTATTTCCAAAACTTACGTTTATCCATAGAACCAAGAATAAATGGAGTGCTATGATGTCCTTTATTTCCCCCAAAACGCCCCATACTCCATTCAACATATAACAATGGGATTCCCATTAACAAGAAACAAACTAAGTATGGAATAATAAAAGCTCCACCTCCATTTTGAATGGCTTGTACTGGAAATCTTAAAAAATTTCCTAAACCAACAGCATTACCTGCCATTGCTAAAATGAGTCCTACACGTGAGCCCCAGGCTTCTTTATTTTCAGTCATAGTTAATTATCTATTTAGTGCTTTCAAATATATAGAAGTTTTAATAATAATCACTAAAAATATAAATTTTGTTTTGTGTATTTTTACACTTTACTAAATATGAAAGACTATGATTACTATAATGGTTATAATTTTTGTTTTGGGATATATTGCGATTGCGTTTGAACATCCGATAAACATCAACAAATCTGCTACAGCATTACTCACAGGAGTATTGTGTTGGACCGTTTATATTTTAATGGGAGATGACAGCCATTTAATAAACGAACAACTTACTGAACATATCGGAGAATTGTCGGGTATTTTATTTTTCCTGATGGGCGCGATGACACTTGTAGAATTAATTGATGCACATGATGGGTTTGATGTTATTACATCTAGAATAACAACTACAAGCAAGAAAAAACTTCTTTGGATTATTTGCACAATTACCTTTTTTCTATCCGCTGCATTGGATAATTTAACAACAGCTATTGTGATGGTTTCATTATTGCGTAAATTAATTGATAACAAGGAGGACCGCTTGTTATTTATTGGAATGGTTGTGATATCAGCCAACGCTGGCGGTGCTTGGAGTCCGATTGGTGATGTTACTACAACTATGTTGTGGATAGGCGGACAAGTGACTGCACAAAACATCATGTTAAAATTACTTATCCCTAGTATTGTTTGTTTAATTGTTCCACTACTTATATTATCTTTCAAATTAAAAGGAAATATAACTAGACCAGAAATAAAAGAAAATGTTTCACCAAATCCAACAACAACACTTGAACGCAATGCAGTTTTCTTTTTGGGAATTGGCGCTTTGGTTTTTGTCCCTGTTTTTAAAACCATCACACACCTTCCTCCTTTTATGGGCGTTTTATTTGGCTTAGGAGTATTGTGGGTTGTAACCGAATTGATTCACAGTAAAAAAGATGATGAAGACAAAGATTCGTTATCTGTATTGCATGCTTTGCGTAAGATTGACATGTCGAGTATTTTATTTTTCTTAGGAATTTTAATTGCTATTTCATCATTGCAATCAACAGGCGTATTATCAAGTTTAGCTCAATACATGAACGATACAATAGGCAACTTAAACATTATAGTGCCTGCAATTGGATTATTATCTGCCATAGTTGACAATGTACCATTAGTTGCTGCAAGTATGGGCATGTATGACATAACAACTTACCCAGCAGATTCTTACATTTGGGAATTTTTAGCATATTGTGCTGGAACAGGCGGAAGTATTTTAATTATTGGTTCTGCTGCCGGTGTTGCTGCTATGGGAATGGAGAAAATTGATTTTATTTGGTACTTGAAGAAAATTGCTTGGTTAGCATTGATTGGCTATTTTGCAGGAGCATTCACTTACATGGTCATTGAACATTTCTTTCATGTGTAAGTATGTATAGCTTATATTTGAATCATGAAAAAAGCATTGCTTTTATTTCTTTTAATATGCATTCCGATTGTTGATTTCGCACAAACGGATTCCTATTTTCATTTCGACTCACTCCCGGGAAAGCAAGAATACAATATCAATGAGCCTAGCATTGCAGTTTTAACAAATTGGAAATATCACAAAGGCGATGACATGCGTTGGGCCGATTCGGCTTTTGATGACCAATCTTGGGCATTTATTTCACCAAAATTAAATTTCGACTCTCTTGCTCCGGGTACCTTCGAAACAATTGGTTGGTTCAGGATACATCTATTGGTTGATACTACCTTATTGGATCAATCTATTGCATTTTTGATGACACAATCAGGAGCGTCAGAAGTTTATCTAGATGGAAAATTACTTCAGGCATTCGGAAAAATCGATCAAAAGAATTTAGCAAATGAAGAGCGTTACGATCCGCAGGAAGTTCCACTACCTATTCATTTCGGAAAAAGCAGAACGCATGTAATAGCTGTAAGATATGCTTATGCAACTGCAAAAACAGATTATGAAAACAAACTGGTGAGTGCAATGGGCTTTGATTTTAAATTTGCTGAAATGCGTGAAGCTACTTATTACAAATTCATGACATCGAATACCATCACAGCTATTTTCATTTTTTATTTTTCATTTTTTATTGCATTGAGTTTTCTACATTTTACATTTTATCTTTTTTACAGAGAAAATAAATCCAATTTATATTACAGCATTTTTGCAGGTGCATTCGGTACCTTTTTTATATCAATTATTATCAGCAGAAATTTTACGCAGCCCGACTTTGTAAAATCTGTCATCCATTATGCATCGATGCTTTCGGATTTTTATATTCCTGCATTGTTAGCGATGCTTTACAGTATTTTTTATAAAAAGATGCCAAAAATATTTTGGGTATGGATTGCTTTGTTCTCCATTGATTTGGTTCTGAATATCCTGTATAAAGAATCTAAATTTCTAGGCTATATATTGTATCCGATATTTATTATTGAATCGTTGAGGATTATCATAGCTGCTATTTATAAAAAACGGGAAGGAGCATGGATACTAGGTTCTGGCATTATTACAACCGTTGGTTTTTTTGCTCTTTTTTTCATCATAGCAGCAATGGGCATACAAGCCAATTTTTCAGCAACAACTGGGTGGGGAGGGTTTCTGTTTGGAATTTTAGTTATTTATGTAACGCTTAGCATTCCGTTATCAATGACTATTTATTTAGCGCGTGACTTTTCCAGAACTAGTAAAAATCTAACTAAAAAATTAATTGAAGTAGAAGAACTTTCTGCAAAAAGCATAGAGCAAGAAAAAGAAAAACAAAAAATTTTAGAAACACAAAACGAAGTACTAGAAACACAAGTAAAAGAACGCACATCTGAAATAGAAGAACAGAAAAAATTAATTGAAGAAAAAAACAAAGACATCACCGACAGCATAAATTATGCAAAAAGAATTCAAGAAGCATTATTGCCTGAACAATCTTCATTAGCAAACCTTTTCAGCGAATCGTTTGTTTTATTTAAACCTAAAGACATTGTAAGCGGTGATTTTTATTGGTTTACCGAATACGAAGGAAAAAAAATAATCGTAGCCGCTGACTGCACTGGACATGGAGTGCCGGGTGCATTAATGAGTATGATTGGTTGCAACATTTTAAATAAAATTATTCTAGACGAAGGCATAACACAACCTGATTTAATATTGGATCGTTTGAATGAAGAAGTAAGAACAGCATTAAAACAAAGAGAAAATGCATCTGAAACAAGAGATGGAATGGATATCGCCATCATTACAATCATCAACAATGAATTGCAATTTTCAGGAGCTCACCGCCCACTTTACATTATTAGCAATGGTAAATTAACAGAAATCAAGGCCAATAAATTTTCGATAGGAGGAATTCAGGAAGAAAAGCGGACATTTACAAATCATATCTTAACTTTACAAAAAAATGAGTTGCTGTATTTATCTTCCGATGGATACGCAGATCAGTTTGGTGGAGAAAACGGAAAAAAATTAATGACTAAAAATTTCAAAGAATTGTTATTGAAGATTCAAAACGATTCGATGAAAGATCAAAAACAAATTTTAAGCGACTCCATTGAAAGCTGGAAAGGCACAAGAGAACAGATTGACGATATCTTGATTATTGGAATAAAAATAAATTGAAAACCATTTTTTACATACCATTTTCAAAATACATTAAACAAGTTTTTACTTGCTTGATGCTACTGCTTTTTTTTACTCATTCTTCTGCACAAAAAAAAGACTCACTTCTTTTCCAGAAAAAAGTGGACTCTCTTCAATCTATAATAGATACTGAGAAAACCGATACAGGCAAAGTTTCTTTATTAATTCAGATTGCTAGAGTGCAAGAAACAACTGACAGATTAAAAGCTTTTGACAATGCAAATATTGCTTATGCATTGGCACAAAAAAGTGGGAACAAACATAAAATTGGAGAATGCTTAAATTATTTGGGAGACTTAAACTGGTTTTCCGGAGATTACACTAGTGCTTCAAATTACTATTTCAAAGCACTGAAACTTTTTGAAGACATAAATGACAAAGCTGGTATTGCCGAATGCTATAGAAACATAGGATGGATTTATCTCGGACAAAACTCTTTCAAAAAAGCGCTCGAAAATTATAATAAATCGCTTACGATTAATACACAACTAAATTTAAAAGCGAAAGTACTAGCAAATTACGATGATATTGGAATTGCGTATAAACAGATGGGGAATTATGAGGAGGCATTAAGAAACTGCAACATCACAATAAAATTATCCGAAGAAATAAATAGCATAAAAGGACTTGCTATTGGGCATGGTAACGTTGCGATGATTTATGTGGAAATGAATCAATATAATTTAGCAATTGAAAACTTCTTAAAATCAAACAAGTATCACGAACAAATACAAGACCATTTCAATTCGGCAGAAGGCTATTTAGGTCTGTCCAGCTGCTACTTAAAACTAAACAATACATATAAAGCAATCGAATATTCGGAAAAAGCATTGCAATTGGCAGAAAAATTTAATTACAAGGTTACTGTGCTGCATTCCTACAAAAATTTGGCAGACATTTATGCTACAAAAAAAGAATATACAAATGCCTTCAAATACCTTGACATATATACCAAATTAAAAGACTCCACTTACAATGCAAATAACAGCCAGCAGATAAACGAAATGTCTGCAAAATATGAGTCGGAGAAGAAAGAGTTGATGATTAACTCCTTGGAAAAAGACAAAAGCTTGTCGGAAGAAAAATCAGCACAGGATAAAAAATTTAAAATCTACCTTCTCATCTTTTGTAGTTTAGTTGCCATTTTCACGATTTTTTTATTCCGAAGTTTTTTACAAAAGAAAAAAGCAAACAATTCTTTGTCGCTCGCTTATAAAGAAATTGAGGTTAAAAATAAAGACATTACAGATAGTATTAATTACGCAAAACAAATTCAGCGTGCACGACTGCCAAACCCATCCATCATTTTAAATCATTTACCTGAAGCTTTTGGTTTATACAAACCTAAAGATGTAGTGAGTGGCGATTTTTATTGGTTTGCAGAACATGAAAACGGGAAATTATTATTAGCTGCTGCAGATTGTACGGGCCATGGAATTCCTGGAGCCTTCATGAGTTTGATAGGCATTGATGAATTGAACCATGCAACACTTGAAAAACGTTTTGATGATGCTTCCACTATTTTAGCATCTGTAAATGTTGGAGTAAAAAAAGCATTGCGTCAAAACGAACAAAATTCTATGTCGAGAGACGGGATGGATCTTGCACTCTGCATCTTCGATTTAAAAAATAACAAACTGGAATATGCTGGAGCGAATCGCCCGTTATATTATATCAGAGATAATCAACTAAATGAAATTACTCCAACCAAAGCTGCTATTGGCGGACTAACACCCAACAACCAGGCTTTTAAAAATCACATCATTCAAATCAAAAAAGGGGATATGATTTACGTTTTTACTGATGGTTATGCCGATCAGTTTGGTGGAGAAAGTGGTAAAAAATTTATGACTAAGCGTTTCAAAGACTTATTATTAAGCATACATCATTTGCCCCCTCCGGAGCAGGAAGCTTTACTTGAAAAGGCACTTACAGAGTGGAAAAAAGAAATCAGTCAGGTTGATGATATTCTTGTAATGGGAGTGCGGATTTAATTTTTCAATTGGGAATCCAAAATTTTCAAGCCATCTTCAAACGAATGTGGATTGTACCCCAACTCTTTTCTTGCTTTACTAATATCGAAACCTGTACGTGGTGGGCGTTTTGCTGCTTGATTTAAATTATCTGATTTGGATGGGGTAATCAACGATCTATCCAATTTCCAAAAAGCTGCAACTTTATAAACTAATTCTAAAATGCTCAATGTTTTTGGTCCAGATAAATGATAAATGCCTTTTGCTTTTTTATCAGCAATTAAAATACAGCCATCTGCTAAATCTTCAGCAAGTGTTGGTGAACGAAATTGATCATCCACTACATTTATTTTTTGTCCTTTTGATAAAGCCTCTTTCGCCCAAAGCACAATGTTGGAACGACTCATATTGTCAACCATTCCGTAAACAATAATTGTGCGGGCAATCGCCCAGTTGATTTTGCTATTTTCAAGAATCTTTTCGGACTCGGATTTTGATTTTGCGTAGTAGCTTAAAGGATTGGGAACATCTGTTTCTACGTATTCGCTTCCTTTCATTCCATCAAAAATAAAATCGGTGGAGAGATGAATGAAGTGTGCAGGATGATTTGCTAACACATCAACAAAATGTTGCACAGCTGTAACATTAATTGCCCAACACTCTTCCCGTTTTGTTTCACATGCATCCACATTGGTCATGGCTGCAGTGTTTATAATTACATCTGGTTGATGCTTTGAAATAATATTTTCTATTTCTGATTTTTGCGTGATGTCTAGTGTTTCATAAACATAGCCATTTGTATGAAGCATACGATTAGCACCAGAGGAAGTGGCAATTATTTCCACATCTTTTCTTTTCAATAAAGCGTAGACTAATTTTTGTCCTAGTAAGCCGTTGCTTCCTGTGATGAGAATTTTTGTCATAGCAATGTCTATAAATCCCAAACGCTTCTGCGTTTGCTTTTGAAGGGCTTAAAAAACGCTTTGTTTTCTAAAACAAATGCCATTACAAAATATAGAATAATAGGTGACCCTACTGTGAAAAAGGATAGATAGATAAAATACATACGAATTTTGGTAGAGTTAATGCCGAGCTTTTTGCCCCACCATTCACAAACTCCAAAAGCTTGTGTTTCGAACCAGGATTGAATACGTTTTATCATAGTAGAGTAAATTAACAACTATAAAATTACGAATTTTTCAGGACATAATTACCGATAGAACAACTTAGACATTTTTTGTTGTTACAGTACTCGTTTTTCAACTGTAACAGAGCTTGGGTGGAATGTGCCGTTTTCACAGGAACGCCCAATTCTTCCCACTTACGAATAATGGAGTTGTTTTCTCCTAGCGTTTCTTCTAGAAACAACAAGGCCCTGTTTACATATCTTTCATCATCTTTTTGTTTTCCATATACAAACAAGAAAGGGACAATTGTATTGATGATAATATTGTTGATGGATTCATCACCCAAGTGCTTTGGTTTATTATTTGACTTTCTATCCAACATAAAATGTGAATGCCAATATTCTGAAACAGAAACATCCATCATCTTTTTGAGCTCAGACGCATTTTCCAATTCCAAGACTTTGGAAAACAAATGACTTGAATTAAAGATTAAGTTTGCAAATTGAGCGATACGAATGCTTGGAAAATTAATAGGCCGTAATCGTAAATATTTCCATAGATGCTTTTCAATGGGTTGCAGCTTGAATTTTTGTTTTAAAAAAGCATATTCGTTTTGAAGTTGCTGAGGATATTTTTCAGAAAAATGTTCAAACAACATTCCTGCTTGCCCAAATAGCAATGCTTCTATTTGCAACAGACTGTTTTTATGTTTTCCTAAAATGATGGAAGGAACGGACTTAGCCAACAATTCAAACGGTTCGGCATTGGTTTTAAAACCGAAATTACGTGCTAAATTCTGGTAAAATGTTTCTTCCCAATTGTTATTGTTTAAGGCTAAACTATTTACAATTGCTATTGATTTTCGTTGCAATCGTTCTAGCAACAATTTATCTTTTGTGCTATTTAGAATAATTTCAGGAACGGTAGCAATTTGATTTGCGCAAGGAATCCAATCATTGCTAGATTTAAAATCGAGGTAATTCTGATATAACTTTTTATGAATGCGATTCTTGATTTCCAAAGTAGGAATTTTTTCTCCGGAGCTTCTATGCAAAACTATATCTACATTATTTACTACGTGTAGAATAATATTATCGTAGGCCTTGTCCTTTTGATGTGAATGTCTGTTCCAATCGCTTGAATTAACATGCACTTCTACATTCCCAGCCCACAGTGTTTCCCCTACTTTAATTTTTCCATTAAAAAAATCGGGACCCGCATCAAAATTATGTTCGCCTGGTTTTTGGATTTCAATTTTTTCTCCTGTAGTGGTTTTTAGTTCGAGTTGGTCGAACAATCTGAATTTCCAGATGTGGTGTAAGAATTCTTCTGTCATACTGCTCCTAGCAAATAAAAATTTAATTATTATAACTAATCGAAGGGAGCAATTTCGATAAGATATATTTCAAAACAAATTTATAAATATTTTTCTAAAAGCACTTGCATTTCTTTTTGCAAAATCATTGCTTCGGCTTTTGCTTTTTCTGCAAAATCTTCACCAGCACTTGCATAAATAATTCCGCGGGAGGAGTTTACTAATAAACCACATTGTTTGTTCATGCCGTATTTGGCAACTTCGCTTAAGCTTCCACCTTGGGCACCAACACCAGGAACTAATAAAAAGTGCTCCGGAACAATTTTACGAATGTCTGAAAGCATTTCTGCTTTGGTTGCGCCAACTACATACATCATGTTGTCGGGTGTTGACCAAGATTTGGATTTGGAAAGGACTTGTTGATATAAAGGAGCATTCGCATCAATCCCCCTCGCCCCCTTTTCTCCGAAGGAGTCCATTTGGGAAAAGGGGGAGTGCATTTCAGTCAGTTGAAAGTCAGTAGCTCCGGGATTGGAAGTTAGTGCCAAAAGGATTACCCATTTATTTTTATATTCTAAAAAAGGTTTTACGCTATCTTCTCCCATGTAGGGAGCAACGGTAATGGAATCAAAATTTAGTTTTTCTAAAAATGCAGTTGCATACATCTTAGAAGTATTACCAATATCGCCACGTTTTGCATCTGCAATTGTGAAAATATCCGAACAGGTTTGATTGATGTAATTGATTGTTTTTTCTAAGCTAATCCAACCCGCAGCACCTTGTGTTTCATAAAATGCCATGTTTGGTTTGAAAGAAACACAATAGTCTTTTGTAGCATCAATGATTTGTTTGTTGAATTCGAAAACAGGATCTTCGGAATTTAAAAGGTGTTTCGGAATTTTGGTAATATCCGTATCCAAGCCAACGCAGAGGAAGCTTTTTTTCTTTTTGATGTTGTTGAATAATTCTTGTTTGGTCATTTGGCCCTCCTAGCCTCCCCAAAGGGGAGGAACAAAAAAAGTAACAATCTAAATTATAGTTTTTCAATCTTATTTTTTTACACACAAAACAACTCCTCCTCTTTGGGGAGGTCGGGTGGTACCTATACTCCTACTCCACCTTCTTTCATGCGTTCTGCATTTTCAGCTAACTGAAGGGCATCAATCATATTTTGAATTTTTCCATCCATAAAATCGGTCAAATTATAAACCGTCATGTTGATGCGATGATCGGTGATACGGTTTTGCGGATAGTTATATGTTCTGATTTTTTCGGAGCGATCACCTGTTGCTACAATTGTTTTTCTACGTTTAGAAATCGCATCCAAATGTTTTTGCATTTCAATGTCGTACAATTTGGTACGCAACATTTGCATTGCAATTTCACGGTTTCCTAATTGGGAGCGGTCTTGCTGACAAACAACTACAATTCCTGAAGGCTTGTGCGTCAATTGCACTTTTGTTTCAACTTTATTTACGTTTTGTCCACCAGCACCACCCGAACGAGATGTTTGCATTTCAATATCACCAGGATTCAATACCACATCCACCTCATCGGCTTCAGGCATTACCAAAACACTTGCAGCAGAAGTATGCACTCGACCCATTGTTTCTGTTAATGGAACACGTTGCACACGATGAACACCTGCTTCGAATTTTAAAAATCCGTAAGCGCCTTCAGAATTTACGTTAATGATTACTTCTTTGTAGCCGCCCATTGTTCCGGCATTTGAATCAACTACTTCATATCTCAATCCTCTTTCTTCCAAAAAACGAGTGTACATTCTAAATAAATCTCCAGCAAAAATACTTGCTTCATCTCCCCCTGTTCCAGCACGAATCTCTATCACCGCATTTCTTGCATCTTCAGGATCTTTCGGAATTAACATCTGACGGATATCATTTTCCATTTTTTCTTTTTTGGAAAGTAATTCGTCAATGTCCATCTTCGCCATTTCGCGCATCTCATCGTCCTTTTCTGTTGCAAGGACACTTTTGTTAAAATCAAGATTCTCCACCACATTTTTGTATTCGTGGTAAGCATTTACAACATCGGTAAGTTCTTTATATTCTATGTTGAATTTTTTAAATTCTTTCATGTCGCCAATTACTTTGGGATCCGACAGTTTTTGTTCAACTTCTTCCCAACGTCTTTTTATGGCTGCTAATTTATCTAACACTTTTTTTAATTTTTGAATTGGTGCCCTTCGACTCCGCTCAGGGTGACAATTATATTATTATTTTATTGATTTGATTTTTGCAGTACAAAAGTACAAAAAAAATGACAATCAGCCTTAGTTACAGGCTCTCCCTATTAACTATTCGCTATTGCCTATTTACTAAAAACGCTAATACTCGAAAATTCCGTTTGATGATTTTATTGTTAATCTTTTTGTTGCTGACTCATCCACTCTCCCAACAATTTGAGCATCTACTCCAAATGATTTTGAAATGGCAATAATATCGGAAGCTACATTTTCTGGAACATATATTTCCATGCGGTGTCCCATATTAAAAACTTTGTACATTTCTTTCCAATCAGTATTACTTTGTTCTTGAATCAATTTAAACAATGGAGGAATTGGAAATAAATTATCTTTTATTACATGAACATTGTCTACAAAATGCAACACTTTAGTTTGTGCGCCTCCACTGCAATGCACCATTCCGTGTATACTTGAGCGATGATTGTCAATTATTTTTTTGATAATGGGCGCATATGTACGTGTTGGTGATAAAACCAATTTACCAGCAGTAACTTCGAATCCTTCATTGGGAAGATTGCTTCTGTCGCTATCACTCCCTCGCAATGACGGTGCGATTTTAATTTTATCCGTCAATTTTATTTTTCCACTGTACACTAATTCTTCTGGCACAGCTGCATCAAAACTTTCAGGAAATTTTTTCGCAAGAGATTTTTCAAACACATCGTGACGAGCAGAAGTCAATCCGTTGCTTCCCATACCACCATTGTATTCGGTTTCATAGTTTGCTTTTCCGGATGAAGACAAGCCAACAATTACATCACCCGCTTGAATGTTTGCATTATCGATAACATCGCTTCTTTTCATTCGGCAAACAACTGTTGAGTCCACAATAATGGTTCTTACTAAATCACCCACATCAGCTGTTTCGCCACCTGTTGAATAAATTCCGATTCCATAATCTCTTAGTTGTTGCAACACCTCTTCTGTTCCATTGATGATAACTGAAAGAACTTCTCCTGGAATGTTATTTTTATTTCTTCCGATGGTTGATGACAATAAAATATTGTCAATGGCTCCAACGCAAAGTAAATCATCCGTGTTCATTACAATTGCATCTTGAGCAATACCTTTCCACACAGAGATATCGCCTGTTTCTTTCCAATAAGTATAAGCTAAAGAAGATTTAGTTCCTGCACCATCTGCATGCATCACAATGCAATAATTATCATCACCGCTTAAATAATCGGGTACAATTTTACAGAATGCTTTTGGAAAAAGCCCTTTATCAATTTTTGAAATGGCTTTATGCACATCTTCTTTAGATGCAGAAACGCCACGTTGATTGTATCTGTTGTCGGTCATTTAAGTTTGATCCTGGAGCTATATAGTCCTAATTCGTTTACCTCATCCGTCCTTCGGACACCTTCTCCAAATGGAGAAGGGAAGCGGAAGAAATTTTTTCTTTATTAAAATAAAAACATCCCGTAAAAGTACGGGATGTTTTTGAGTTCTTTTTAATAAGAAATTACTTTTTATTCACCTTCTTCTTCACCTTCTGGTTTCGGAGGAGTAGGCGTTGTTACAGGAACATCTTTAGGAGCATTCGGATCAACGAAATCCTTACGTAATACGGAGAATACCGTACGTCTGTTTTTCTGCATCATTGCTTCATACTCTTCTTTTGATTTACCTTTTGTTTCTTTATTGATATACTTTTCAGTTAAAGTAGCTACAATTACACCATTTGCATCTTTAATTTCTAAAGGTGCTTTTTCACCGTATCCTTTTGCTTTTAAACGCTCAGGGTTAATTCCTTTAGAGATTAAGTAATCTACACAAGACTTAGCACGAGCTTCAGATAATTTCTGGTTAGCTGGATCAGAACCTCGGTAATCGGTGTGTGAACTTAACTCGATAACGAATGTTGGGTTATCCAACAATGTTTGGTATAAGAAATTTAATGAATCGCGTGGATTTGAAGGGTGGTCCAAATCTGCTTTATTCAACAAATACAATACATCCGGAAAACGAATGAAACGCTCGATAGGTACTAAACAAAAATCGTGTTTAAATGTTTTTGCTTCTTCAACACCAACCGTTGTTTCTTTTACTTTATCAGAACTGTTCAAGAAACCAATAGGTGCTTGAGTTGTTTTAACATCTACACCAACTTGTGTTGTGATTACATAAGAAGTATTTGGGTTCACATAACGAGCTGTTCCGTTTTCTGCAAATTTAAAGTAACCTGCAGCATCTGTTTTTGTTTCAACTGAAGATCCATCAGAACCAACCAATTTAATTACAACACCTGGTACAACTTCTTTGAATTTACAATCTGTAACAACACCTTCAATAGTAAACAATAATGGAGGAAGAACAAATGACCAAATATCATCAGCTCCTTTTGAACCTTCACGGTTTGAAGAAAGGTAACCTCTTTCTTTTTTACCTTCGAAAATAATTCCGAAATCATCTGCTGCAGAGTTAATAGGGAATTTCATGTTGGTAACGTTACCCCATTGGTCTTCACCTTTTTTCTCAGCTTTGAAAATATCTAAACCACCCATTCCTAAGTGACCTGTTGAAGAGAAATACAAGGTACCATCTTCATGTAAGAAAGGATAAACATCATTTCCAGGAGTGTTGATACCAGGACCAAGATTTACTGGTGCTCCCCAAGCTTTAGCTTTTTTATCATACTTTGTCATCCAAATATCATTTTCACCTTGTCCACCTGGCATATTAGATGCAAAGAACAATGTTTGTGCATCAGCTGATAAACATGGAGAAGCGTATTTTAAAGAATCTAAACAAAAAGGGATTTTTGTTGTCTCACCCCAAGAAGTTCCTTTTTTAGGAGCTGTCCAAAGTTGATTGTAAGTTACTTTCTTTTTATCAACCATACAACGTGTGAAGAAAATCATATCACCTTTTTTGGTAACAGCACTTAATCCTTCGTTGTCTTTTGTGTTTAATGGCTCAGGAAGTGAAATAGGTGTGCTCCATTTTCCGTTTTTATCCATCATTGTTTCAAAAATGTCACTGTACATTTCTCCGTTTGTTCCATCAATAGCAGAACCAACAACACCCGGACGCATGGATGTAAAATACAATTTGTTGTATTTCTTATCAGCATAAGAAGGAGCGAAATCGGGGTCTTTTGTATTGATTAATACAACGTTTTCTACTTTGTAACGTGTTGGAGCATCTTTCCATTTTTGAGCCAACTCACATGATTTAGCACCATCTTCTCCACGTGGATCGGAAGGAACCAATTTTTTGTATTTGTTATACTCAATAAGCGCTTCGTTGTATTTCTCTAATGCTTTTTTTGAATCAGCCAAATACAATACAACTTTCGGATCTGTGTTTGTATAACCTGCTTTGTCAGCTTTGATATACCAAGCCTCTGCTTGTTTGTTATCACCAATTAATCTATAACACTCAGCTGTTTGGAAAACGATAAATGCTTTGTCTTCTTTCTTTTTAGCCTTTGTGTATGCCTTTTTATAAAGCTCAATTGAGTTAAAATACTCTTTGCTCTCAAATGCTTTTTTAGCATCTGTCATAAAATTTTTCTGAGCAAAAGCGCTAACTGAAAATAATAGAGATAGTGCTAATACGGCAGTTAATTTTTTAAATATCTTCATAATAGATTTTTGGGTTTACGTATTAATGGGTGCTAAAATAAATAAATATTTGAAACAAAAAAATTCTTTTTGTGTCTATTTTATGT
>CAYWAV010000083.1:0-17024 GCA_964456225.1 uncultured Chitinophaga sp.
AGCTTTTCGGTTAAGACAGTTTTGTGCAAGTAAAACCCGCACTTCTTTTAGCTGAGGGCCTTTACTAAAACCCCAACAAACTTCCCTTCACACCTTTTTCAGAAAACTCAATTGCAGGTGCCGGAATTTTCAGATAGCCAATAGAGTAAAATACTGTATTCAAAAATTTAGATTTTGTTTTTATTCTCGTTAAATCAACATCAAAAGATAAATAGTATTGTCGGTAACGTTCGTGATAGATTTGAAAACCGTTTTCATTAATGTAAGGAGGGTTAAAGTTTCCTCCAGTCATGCCATCCGCTCCGTAACCAACAGCAATGTTTAACCACTTTGGGAATTTTGTTTCATCGCACATAAAGGAAGCAGGATTAATAGAAAGCCAATATGTTTGTCCGTTATAATCTTTTAGAATATTTTCCTGTAAATTTTTCCCTAAAACATTGGGACGAAATTTTGAATACTCGCTTTGCAAAAAAGAAAATTTTAAAACGATGCGTTGTTCATCCCAAGCGAGTTCTTGTCCGATACAAAGTAAAGAGCCGGCAGTATTAGCAGCAAAATCGCCCCAGGAAAATCCCCATTCGGATGAATAGCCATCTAAGATTTCGATGGTGCTTTGATAAACAGAACCTAACATTCCGCCATACCAGATTGCTTTTTTGCGTTTTACTCCACTCCATTTATAAAGTTGAGTTCCCACTCTACCTACATAATAAGAAGTTGTAATGTGTCCGATTTTATCCACTTGCAGCCATTCTTGATTGTCGTTAAAAGAATGAAAAGAAGAACGCGGATATTCTTTGTACCACAATTCATTTAATCCAATAAGTGAACCGGCATATAGTGCAGCTTCTGTTCCTGTTACAAAAGCGAAACGTTTTTTATTCAAAGGTGTGGGAATGTATTGGAGATTAACAACAATAACCGAGTCACTTTTTTTCAATGTAGTTTTTATACTATCCGTTTGTGCCTTTGAATAAACGAAGGCAAAACAGAGGAGAAATAGTAAGATGTATTTTGTTTTAGAAAGCACGATTAAAGATAAGGAGAATTTTGGTTTCTAAGTTCTTACGGAGACACTCGTTCCTTCGCAATCGTCATTCCGTGCTCTCCTTCAACTCCGCTTTGGACATGCTCGGAATCTCTCTGTTAGTGGCTTTAGCCATTCTAATTAGCAGATCCCGTGTAGTGGCACGAGATGACCGTTCTCACAATTGGATAGCCCTTAAAATGATTTTCGTTAAATAAAACATTCCTTCGGAGACACCCCCCGCCTTGAACAAGGAGAGGGGCCGGGGTGAGGTCTGAGCTTACTCCTGCCTAAAATAGCTCAAAGCTGAAAGATCCACCAAATGCACATCTTTATAATAAAAATTCAGAATCTCTTTATACGAACGATTTAATTTCGCTTGGCGCATTGCTCCTTCTTGGCACATTCCAACTCCATGTCCATAACCTCTTCCATTAAACACAATGGATTCTCCTTGTTGTTCCACAGAAAAATAAGTGGATTTTAATTGGAAGTCGGCACGAATAATTTTCAAAGGAATTTTCAAATCTCTATCGGTGAAATAAACAGCTCTTCCATTCGGTTGAGTAAATGTAGTTGCACTGTTTAATTTTAAACTATCCTCCACAGGATATTTATGTTTCAATTGTAAATAAGCTTTCCAATCTTCCACCGGAATAGTTCGTTTCCAATGGGCATGCGTTTGTTTTATACAAAAAGTATCTTTCACAGATTTTAAATAACTGGTAGACATTGCCCAAACATCTTGTGAAGCAACTGTTTGTCCGCCACAATTAGAATGAAATGCAGCAGTAATTAAATTCAAGTCGTTATCCACTACCACTAATCCTTTTGTATCGTTTACGCCTTTTTGAATGTCAGTATCTGTTGTTCTGCTAAGGTATGCCTGACAATGAACATCGTCACATACCTGAAAACCTTCTGCAACATGTCGGTTAATGTGAGCTAACAAATATGTTCTACATAAAATAGATTGCAGTTTATAATATTCCAAACTAGTTCGAGTTCCAGATTCCGACTCCACTACTCCACCGATGTATTTTTCAATATCAATTCTATTGATGAGTAAAAATTGTTTTTTATCTGCCGTTAAGCCAATCATAACATCATCTTCATAGGTTCTTACTTTTCCTTCAGGAAGAACTGATTTTATCTTAAATGCTCCGTCAGGCAATTTTGAAAGCATTTTCAGCGAAGCATACTTCCCAATTGTTCTTTCAAATGTTTTTAAAATAATAGAATCTTTTTCTATCGTCAATTGAAATATACCAGGAGAGTCACTATTTAAAAGTAATTTCCCGTCTCCGTAAACATCATACGTTCCGTTTATAGGTGAAAAGATGAAGGATTGAATTACTTTGGTTGTAAGTATTCGAACATTAAGAGTTGTTGCATTGAATGAAAGAAAACAAGCAAAAAAGAAAATGGAAAGGATGTATTTCTTCATTCTCATTACTGTTTCAAATAATTAATCATTAACTCTGCCGTTCTTTCTGAAGCGCCCAAACCACCTAATTTTGTTTTGAGTTCGGCATAATCTGCTAGCAGTTTATTACGTGTTTCTTTGGTAAGCAATTTATCTAGTTCTGATTTTAAATTCTCTTCATTCAAATCCGCCTGAATAAGCTCTCTTACAATTTCTTTGTCCATGATTAAATTCACAAGCGAAATGTATTTCACTTTAATAAGTTGTTTCGCTATGACAAAAGATATTTTCCCTGCAATGTAACAAACCACTTCAGGCACACCAAACAAAGCTGTTTCCAGTGTTGCTGTTCCTGAAGCCACCAACGCAGCTTCTGATTTTTGCAACAACTGGTATGTTTTTCCGAAAACAATTTTCACTTCTTTATCAGGAAAAAATGTTTGGTAATACTCCGGTGCTTGTGACGGAGCGCCTGCAACAACAAATTGATAGTTTGGGTAGTACTTGCGCATAGATAGCATCAATGGCAACAAGGTAGAAATTTCTTGTTTTCTGCTGCCAGGCAAAATAGCGATGATTGGTTTATCAAATGTTAGCCCAAGGTCGCTCGACTCTTTAGAATAATTATTTACAGCATCCAACAGAGGGTGTCCAACAAAATCAACATTATAATCAAAACGACTATAGAATTCCTTTTCGAAAGGAAGAATGACAAACATTTTGTCTACTACTTTTTTTATTTTGTGAACGCGTGATTGTTTCCAAGCCCAAATTTGTGGAGAGATATAATAAAATACTTTTATATTGTTTTCTTTTGCGAATTCGGCAATGCGTAAATTAAAACCAGGATAATCAACCAAAATCAATACATCTGGTTTGTTTTCCAAAATGTCTTTTTTACAAAAATCAATGTTTTTAAAAATAGTTCGGATGTTCATTAGCACTTCGGTAAAGCCCATAAATGCTAAATCGCGGTAATGTTTTACAATTTCACCACCTTGTTTTTGCATCAGATCACCACCCCAGCAACGAAACTGAGCACTTGCATCTAATACCTTTAATGATTTCATTAAATTAGATGCATGTAAATCGCCCGAAGCTTCTCCTGCTATGATGTAGTAGTTCATTTATCCTAAGCGTAAATAATTGGTAAAAAAAGCCAAGCCAAAAATAATTCCAGCCCAAACAAACGTTGCAACTAAGACTCCTTTCAAACCATTATAACTTTCTTTACGTTGATATAAATAAAAAGGAATTAAGTTAGTGGCTATACACAAACTCACATTCATCTTTTGCAACCCCGAATTATAAACAAAATAATAATAGATGGTATAAATTATAATTGGAAAAAGTATTCCAATTGCAAGTCCTACCCAAGTTCTATTCCAATTAAAGTTTTTCATTTTTTAGAGATTAAAATTTCCACTTTTCAATTACTTTTATAGAATCGTGAGCGGTCATATCAAACTGTGTAGGCACTACAGAAACATATTGATTTTCCAGCGCCCACACATCTGTATCTTTTTTTCCTTTGTCGTAATTATCAAATCTGCCAGTTAACCAAAAATAAGTTTTGCCACTTGGATCTTTTCTTTCGTCCAACTCTTCTATCCAATTCGCTTTAGCTTGTCGACATACTTTTATTCCTTTTAATAATTCAAATTTAACTTTAGGAATATTTACATTCAGACAAACGCCTTTAGGCAAACCATTTTTCAAAACCTGATTGACTATTGTTTTTACAATTTTTTTAGACGCGGTAAAATCTGCATCAATGGATTCGTTCATCAAAGAAAATCCGACTGAAGGAACGCTTTCAATAGCACCTTCCACTGCAGCAGACATGGTTCCAGAATAAATAACATTGATCGACATGTTTGAACCATGATTTATTCCGGATACAATAATATCCGGCTTACGATCTAAAATTTTGTTGACAGCTATTTTCACACAATCAACTGGTGTTCCTGTACAGCTGTACTCCTCTTTCACTCCGTAAATATTTACTTTATTAATTCTAAGAGTAGCATTTATCGTAATGGCATGCCCCATTCCCGATTGAGGTTTATCGGGTGCTACCACCACAACATCACCTAAAGTTTTAACCACTTCAATTAAAGATGCAATACCGGGAGCCGAAATACCATCATCGTTGGTAACAAGTATTAAAGGACGTTTTGTTTTCATTCTTACAAAAATACTTAGTTATCTGAAAAGTATTGGGTTTTAATCAATATTGCATTCACAACTAATTGTTGATAAAACAGTTAATCGTCATATTTTACCCCTAAACTATTCCTTAATTTTGTTTGCAAATGAAAACAATTGTCATTATTGGCGGAGGATGGAGCGGAACTTTAACCGCAATTCAATTGCTTGAAAACAGCAAAAATATTTCTGTAAAAATCGTTAATTCAGGCCAGCCATTCGGACTTGGTATTGCTTTCAGCACAACCGATTCCGAACACTTATTAAATGTACCCGCTGGCAGAATGAGTGCATTTCCAAACAAGCAGAATCATTTTGTTGATTGGTTGATTGCTAATAATTATTCAGATAACAATTTGCAAGATCAATTTGTCCCCCGTATTATTTATGGAAAATACATATTGGAATTGTTTAATTATTACAAATCCAATCCACAACTTAAATTGATAGATGCGAAAGCAACTAACATTGAAAAAAATGGTATTAACTATACTATTTCATTGAGTAACTCATCAAAACTTATTGCCGATAAAATCGTTTTGGCATTAGGTAATTTTATTCCATCATCTCCAAAGTCGAACACTCCTGAATTTTTTGAAAGTCCATACTATTTTCAAAACCCCTGGAATGAAGATTATCTTAAAAACATCCCTCTAAATCAAAACATTTTATTGATAGGAACTGGCTTAACTATGGTAGATAGTGTTTTAAGCATAAAGAAAACCGTATTCACCGGAAAAATATTCGTTGTTTCTCCAAAAGGATACACTCCTGCTCCGCATGGAAAATCGGATAATTACCCTGATTTTTATTCTGAAATTAAAGACAGAAGCATGTTGGAAATCTTTAGTACAGTAAGAAAACATTTCAAAATTGCTGAATCAAAAAACATTTCCTGGAGAGCTGTTGTCGATTCTTTAAGACCTCATGTTCAGAAAATCTGGGTTGAATTGTCCGACAAGGGAAAACAGCAATTCATCTCACACATCCGTCATGTTTGGGGCGTGGCACGACATCGTTTGCCCGTAGTTACTCATCAGGAGATTTTCAATTTAAAAGAATCAGGCCAACTCGAAATTATTGGAGGGCGACTATTAGATATGCAAGTAATCAATGAATCGACAATTGTTTCCGTTCGTTTAAGAAAAAGTTCTGAGATCCGTAAATTGACTGTAGGGAGAGTTATTAATTGCACAGGACCACAAACAAATTACATAGAACTAAAAGATGAGTTGGTGGTAAACTTACTAATCGGCAAAATAATTTTTGCTAGCGATTTAAAAATGGGTATTCAAACCACATTAACTGGCAGGGTTTTGCAAGAGGGTTCCAAACCATCAAATGACATCTTCGCCATAGGTTCTTTACTGCGAGGGGTTTTATGGGAAACAACAGCAGTTCCTGAAATAAGAATTCAAGCAGAAAGCATTGCAAAACAAATTATTGATTCTATTAAATAGAAATACGTAATTTTGTACCTCCATGAAAAACTTCAATATCCCTGATTTTTATAAAAGTCCAGTTATCTCTAAAGTAAAAGAAATCCGTAAAGTGAGTGACCCTCGCAAAAAAGATTTCAGTCCGACCATTTTAGATTTTGGTCCTGTTCGTTTTCACATTGCACGCCACTTCGGATTTTGTTACGGAGTAGAAAATGCAATTGAAATTTCCTACAAAGCCATTGAAGAAAATCCAAACAAAAGAATATTCTTATTAAGTCAAATGATTCACAACCCTGATGTAAACAATGACTTACTAAATCGTGGAGTAAAATTCCTGATGGACACCAGTGGCAATCAAATTATACCTTTTGAAGAGTTGAGTTCAAAGGATATTGTAATTATTCCTGCATTTGGAACAACATTAAACATTGAACTCGAATTAAATAAAATTGGTATTGAAGTTCGTAAATATGATACTACCTGTCCATTTGTTGAGCGTGTTTGGAAAAAATCTGAAAAGTTAGGTGAAGACCAATACAGCATTATTATTCATGGAAAATTCAACCATGAAGAAACTAGAGCAACGTATTCGAGAAGTGAAAAAAATGCTCCTTCTATTATTGTAAAAGATATTATTGAATCGAGGGTTTTAGGTGAATATATTTTAGGCAATATAGGATTTGATGATTTCAACAAAGTATTCAAACACCGGCATTCCGAGAACTTTGATCCGACAAAAGATTTACAACGAGTTGGAGTAATTAATCAAACAACGATGCTGGCTACCGAAACTCAAGAGATTGCCGATTACTTTAAAAACATTATGCTTAAAAAGTATGGTGATACGGATTTAAAAAATCACTTTGCTGATACGCGTGATACACTGTGCTATGCAACGAATGAAAACCAGGAAGCTACTTACGGACTATTAAAAAACAAGGCCGATATTGCCATTGTTGTTGGCGGATACAACAGCTCAAATACTTCTCACATTGTGGAATTGTGTGAAGAAAAACTTCCTACTTATTTTATTTCTTCTGCCAGAGAAATTGTTTCAAAAAACGAAATCAATCATTTCGATTTTTCACAGCACATGCATTTACACAGTTTGGATTTTTTGCCAGAAAAAGAAATAGTAGACATCATTTTAACAAGCGGAGCCTCTTGTCCTGATTCAACTGTAGATGAGGTATTGCAAAAAATCGTTTCTTATTTTCCTGAATCAAAAAAGATTGATGCTGTTATTGCAGCCTTATAATAAATCCCTTTTTTCAAATTTAAGATGGAAATTATGCCAAACACATACTAACTCTAATAGAAATAAAAAGGCGTCCAGAGTTTATACCTCTTGACGCCTTTTTTATTTTGATATTATTTGTTACTTCGCTATCACTAATTTTCTCACAACCATTTCACCATCAACCACAATTTTGCAAGTATAAATTCCTGCCTCTAAATTAGCAGCATTAATGTTTAGTTTACCTGAATTAGATTGAATATTTGAAGATGTTACATTCACCAACTTTCCTTGAACATCATACAACTGGTAAGTAATTGTTTTAACATTAAAAGGAATGTCATAATTGATAGTTGAAAAATTAGAAGATGGGTTTGGATAGAAATCACCGAAATAATTTCCCATTTGGCTTTCGTAAATTGCTGCACCTGAAACCGGAATTTTTTCTATACTAATGTTTATCATCAAATCTTCTGTTTCTCTGTAACGATATGGAGCCCATGTATTGCTAATAATTTCAAATGTTCTGAATGAAAAGGGAGGAACTTGATTTTGCCCTAAGGTTAAAGCATCACCATTCATTACCCATGCAACATAAATTCCACCTGAATTAATTGTTATTGGACTTGCCAAAGGAATTGTGTTCCAGGTAGAAGTGAAAACAGAAGTACTAGGAATATAAATAGAATCAAATTTAGCACCTGCTGCACCAGCTGTTCCATTGTCATCATAAAGCACCATTGAGTAACCAACCGACATAGGATTAGCAACAATGTATGCGTAAAGCTCTGTTACTTTTACAGGATAACAAGGAGGAACAAAATAAATTGCAGCTCCGCCCGAACCACCTGTCCAATTTAATCCACCCAAACCAGCTTCTACGTTGTTATCGTACGACAAACGGATTGCAGTAGTAGTAGTATCTATGACAACAAGCTCTTGCATTTTTTGATCGTTACTTGGTGTTGCATCACCAGGTAATTGCGTATTAGTTAAAAAACGAAATGTTCCTGCTGTAGTCGGATTAAACATATTTGTCATGGTCATATTTTCTGTTTGTCCGGGTACAGAAGCCAAACTCATTTTATTATCCGAAACTACTGTTGTTCCAACAGAGTTCAATACTCTAGAAAACACATTGAAAGAAGCTAAATTTTGATTACCAGTATTTTTAATACTCGTATTCATTGTAAACTGTTGCCCGTTACGCGAACGAAACAATCCACCTGTTTCACTATTATCATTATAGCTTGTTGAAGCATCATTTACAACATAAGTTGTATTGCTTGGGTAAGAATATTTGATTGCATAGTTAACTGGAGGAAAAATATTCATTGAATGTTGCAATCCAATATTTCCAGAATTATTTTCAATACCCACAACCACGTTTGTACCTGCAGTAGGAACACCTACTTGTGTTTTGTATTGATAAGTAATAGAACTATCAACAGCACTTAAAATAATTTGAAATTCATTGTTTCCTGAACCTGCTGCAATTGCCGCATCATAAAAAGGAACATTCAACCAAGAAACAATTAATGTATCCTGTGCCGGATTAGTATATCTCCAGCATTCTGCAACGTTAGAAATATCAAATAATAAATCGCAAGCCATTGCAGCCAAGAAATTTTGTGTGCCTGTAGTATTCGGAATCATTCCAAATGGCGCAGATATTTGTCCGTTTGTAAATCCGATATATCCATTTGATCCAACCCAAAACTGAGAAACATCATACCAATAGTAATGAAAAGGGAAACCAATTGGAAAAGAACCAACTGTATTGTCATCCGCTAAAAAGCGTACTTCTTGAGCACCTGTTAATGGCAATATATCAATCCAGTTATAAATCGGACCAAGAGCATCGTTGCTGTCTCTCCAAATGTAACCATATGCATCCGGACCGCCCATTGTCTGTGACGACAATGTATTGATTCCTAAAATGCATGCAAAAAGTAGTGTAGCTATTTTTTTCATTTTTTTTGTTTTTTTGATATTAGATTTTCTATAACAAATATATCAAAATTTGCCTAAATAGAATGAGAAATCGCAGGAAAGTAATGAGACTTATTTAATGTTAGAACTCTGCATATAAACCTCTAATGTTTGCTTTGCCATGGCTTGTTTTGAAAACCCATTCACAAAGTTTTTTGCATTATTAACTAGCTTTTCACGCAAAGTGGTGTCATCTAACATACGCAAAACATGCTCCGACAACTTTTTAGAGTCTTGAATGGGTGCTGTCAATCCATTGAACTCATTTTTTACAATTTCGGGAATGCCACCACCTTCTGCTGCAACAATTGGTAAGCCGTATGCCATTGCATCTAATAATGTTGAACCTAGCCCTTCTTCTTTGGAAGTATATAAAAGCACATCCAAATCAGCAAAAACATTCTCTACATCTTTTCTAAATCCTAAAACAATAACATCTTTTTCTAAATTCAATTCTATAATTCTTTTTTCAATTTCTTCACGTAATGGGCCTTCTCCAGCAATAAGATATTTTGCTTTTATTTTCTGTGAAAGAATTTTTACGGTATCTAAAAATGTAAAATAATCTTTGTGAGGAGCAATTGCAGCTATATTTCCAATTAATTTATAATCAGCTGCAATTCCAAATTCTTTTCGGATTGTTCCTTTTGCTCCTAGTCCGTCAAAACGATGCAAATCAACTCCGTCATAAACAGTAGTACATTTTTCTGGTTGATTGGTTGAGTCTATAACGAGCTCTTTGATTTTATTGGAGACACAAATTATTTTTTTGATAGCAGGATGGCTGTATTTCTTTTTAGAGAAATAATTTTTCTTCAGAGGGAAATCTACTCTGCGAGCAAGAATCAAAGGAACTGTATTTCCTAAAGTGTTTGCCAATATAGCCAAACTATGACTGCGAGAAGAGTGCATATGAATGAAATCGAAATTATTATTCCGACAATATGCTTTCACTTTTAATGCAGAAGATAAGTCAAAATCATTTTTGAAAGGAATAGAAATTAAAGGAATCTTATTGCTCAAGCACCATTTTTCAAAAGCAGAACCAGAACGGGCTGCCACACATGAATCTACGCCTAAAACCTTTAGCTCTTCTATGAGATAAGCCATTTGCTGCTCGCCACCACGCCAACTTTTTTCTGAACTCAGATGAAGGATTTTCATAAAGACAAATATATCCAAAAAATGCCTAAAATGTGAGCGGAAACAGAGAAACTCTTTCTCTTTTATGACGTATTACGTTTAAAGTATTTGTACTTTTAAAAAATGAAAAAATTACTTTTATTCTTATTTATCTGCTTTCAACTGACGCTTTCCGCTCAGAAGAATTGCACTGTTGAGAATAATAGTTTTAAAGCTGGAGAACAATTCAATTATAAGATATTTTACAACTGGGGAGCAATTTGGATGGAAGCCGGAGAAGCCAGCTTTAGTGTGTTTCTCAACAAATTGAATGGGAAAAGTGTTTACCATTTTGTTGGATTGGGTGCTACTTATCCTAAATACGATTGGTTTTACAAAGTAAGAGACAAGTACGAATCCTATGCCGATACAGCTACTTTAAAACCCTTACGTTTTATCCGAGATGCAAAAGAAGGAGGAAGTTATACTTATGACGATTATGTTTTTAATCAGAAAAAAAACAAAGTATACACATCGTCTAAACGAAACAGAAAACCAAGCAAATTGGATTCAATAAGCATAACCAGTTGTACCAACGATGTAATGACTGCCATTTTTTATGCACGTTGCTTAGACTTTTCCAAATACAAACCGAAAGATACTATTCCAATCACGTTTGTATTGGACGGAGAAATTTTTCCTTCTTACATCCGCTATCTTGGAAAAGAAACAATTAAATCCGATTTGCTTGGAACAGTGCGTTGCATAAAGTTTAGTCCGAAACTAATTGAAGGAACCATTTTTAAAGGTGGAGAAGGAATGGTTGTGTGGGTAACCGATGATGAAAATAAAATGCCTGTTTACGTAGAAACACCTATTGTAGTTGGGACAATAAAAGTCCGATTATATAAGTATGAAGGCCTCAAGAATCCAATCAATTGTATTATATCAAAATAAAAACAGCTCTTATCCGAAGATGAAAAGCTGTTTTAGAAATTGTTTAGAGAGACAATTTTTTACTTTACAATGAGTTTTTGATGAAATACTTTATCGTTGGCTGAAGCTGTTATCAAATAAATTCCTGTAGATAACTGTTTACCATCTGTAGTGATTGTAAATAAGAAACCGCCATTTTCCATTAGTTGCACTTTCGAATAAATTTCTCTTCCCAACATATCATATACTACTACTAATAAATTCTCTGCTTTAAAGCCTTGCAAACTAACATAAGTATCCGATTCGCTTTGATTCGGGTTTGGGAATACTTTAAAGTCTGGGCTTTCTGCTGGAATCTGAATGCTTTGTGCATTTAAAGATTGAGCAATCATAAAAAATGAAATACAAAAGCCGATAATTGATATTCTTCTTAATGAGTTCATATACACTTTTTTAATATTTATATAACAAATAGAGTTTAATTTTTTTACAAAAGCAAAATAGTGGATATCAACTTATTAACACCTAGATGTGTGAGACAACTAACAATTTTCCACGAATCAGCACATTTTATCGATGAGCAATCATTATACCTATACAAGCATGCAAAATAGCAATGTTCTGAAAAAGGCTACATTTGCGGGCATATTTAACATTTAATAGATTGCCCAACCAATTTACATATTTAGGAGAACTTGTTGCCTTATTCACGACCCTTTCTTGGAGCATTGGAATCTTCCCATTTACTGAAGCATCCCGGAGAATGGGTCCCAATGCTGTTAATCATATTCGTTTAGTATTGGCAGTTGTTTTCTTAACCATCATTTGCCTTCTGTTTTTACCCATCTCTTTTGCAGAACTATTTACTAGTCCACAACTTCAACACTGGATATGGTTTGGAGCATCCGGTGTAATTGGATTGGCATTGGGCGATTATTTTGGATTCACCTCCTTCGTGATTCTTGGTCCACGCACTGGCAGCATTTTCACAACCTTAGCTCCGGCAGCAGCATTCATCTCCGCCTTTTTTCTGATTGGCGAACGAATTAACATCATTGGAATAATAGGAATTCTTATTACAATAGCAGGAGTGGTTTGGTTGAGCTTGAACAGAGGAGGCAAAGAGCCCATGAAAGATCATGCCATTGGAAATGTTGGAAAAGGAATTTTGTTTGCTATTCTTTCTGCCGTTTGCCAGGGTGTTGGACTAGTACTTGCCAACAAAGGTTTTGAAACACAAATTAACAACAGTGATTTACCCTTTTTTCAAGCAACTTGGATTCGCATGATTGTTGCTGCATCAGTTATATACATGATTACCATTGCTAGAGGGAAATTTAAAGAAGTTAACCAACCAATTGTAGAGAACAGAAACAATGGTTTGATTTTTACGTTGGCAGGAACTTTATTCGGACCGGTAATGGGAGTTAGCTTATCGATGTTGGCTATTTCATTGTTACATAATAAACCATCTGTTGCTCAAACTATTTTTGCTTTGGTTCCCGTTTTTGTATTGCCTCTCTCCTATTTATTTTACAAAGAGAAAATTACATTAAATTCTGTATTTGCAGCTTTGATTGCGATTGCAGGAGTGATGGTATTAATCTGGAGAGATGATATTTTAAATTTTATTTAGGCTCTAAGTAATGAATATCTATATCACCTTCTAGCATAATTTCCTTTCCTAGTTGCATATCAATGTCAACAATACTAGTTTTATTTATAGAAATTGTAATATTTTTAATCAACCGGGTATCATATCCCAAATTAGTAGCTTTAAATTCAACTATTGAAAACTCTTTAGGAATTTTTACTTCATACTCGCCATTTATATTTGTTATAGATGAAGAAATAATAGCACCATTGTGTAGCACTGTTATATGAGCAAATGGAATTCGTTGACGAGTTTCTTTATCTTTTACTATCCCTTTAACTACGATTGTATCCTTAGTTTCCCCAATTAAATTAAAAAAAGATAATTTGACTTTATAAAACGTACTTGCTTTTGCATCATCAACTGTAAATAAACTTGCTCCAAAACACAATAGTGTGGCTAGGTAAAACTTTTTCAAAAAAGCGAAATGCGCTTTCTGAACTTCCTTGTCTAAATATTGTTCTTGTAAAACACGAACAGGAATATGTCCGCACAAACCGTCTTTACTTTCTAAGTACGCCAATTTTATGGCATCAATACTTGAATTAGAGAAATCATAAACTTCTTTTTTACAAGAAGAACAAAATTTTCCTTTTTCAGAAATACTCATTTTCTCCCAGCCTTCATGGCAAGGCTCTTTTATAGTAATAAAGCCGGATGTGTTCATTATGTCTTTTTTATAAAAGATGCATTCGAAAAAACAATTCCATATCAATAAATATATAGATATTTGTCTACAAAAATAAGCTAATAAAAGATGGATAATACAGATAATCTAAAAAAATATTTCAACTCGAAAGAATACGCCACTACTATTGTTGGAAGCAACGAAGAAGTGAGTGCGCCTGTTACAAATGAAGATAAAATGTCAGCATTGATTTCTTTATTAACCGACCCGGCAAATAAAGATGTGAAAGAAGAAACGCTCTTGACATTAAAAAAAGAAAAAGGTGGAGATACTTTGCTGCTTGCAATTGCCAATCCTAAAGCAAAAGAAGTAAGACATCTATTAGTAGCTGCTTGTTGGGAGTCAGAAATTAATTACAGCAAATATTTGCCATTTTTTATATTATTGGCATTGGATGATGACTATTTAATTTCATTAGAAGCAATTACTACTATTGAAAATATGGAAGGGCCATTTACGGAGACGGATGTTACAAGCGCAATCAAAAAAGTAAAAGAAGCGAAGAAAAACATCACTACAGAAAAAGTAGTATTGTTAAATGATTTGATTGATACGTTGACAGGATATATCGCTTAGGATTTAAAATATGATTTGCCGCTTCTCGACTCCGCTCGAAGTGACAAATATGATGTCACATTGAGCGGAGTCGAGGTGTTAAGCCTATGAGCAGGCTTACTACTTCTTATAATACTTCATTGCCTCGGGCAAAAAAGCTTTTATATCAGCAATACGAGTGGCATCACTTGGGTGAGTACTCAATAGTTCAGGTGGCTTGCTTCCACTACTTGCTTGTTCCATTCGTTCCCAAAATGCAACCGCTTCATTTGGATCATATCCTGCAATAGCCATAAATACCAAGCCCATTTTATCCGCTTCACTTTCATGTGTTCTGGAATATTTTAACATTCCTAATTGAGAAGTTAATCCATAAGATTGTAAAAATAAATCTTGAGTCAATTGTGGCTTTTGTGAAAGCGCTACCGACAAAGCCGCTCCGCCCACTTGTACTAATAATCCCTGACTCATTCGTTCGTTACCGTGTCGAGCAACTGCATGTGCAATTTCGTGTCCCATCACACAAGCCAATCCTGATTCGGTTTGTGTAACTGGTAGCAAACCTGAATACACAACCACTTTTCCGCCAGGCATACACCAAGCATTTACTGAATTTTCATTCACCATATGAAATTCCCATTGATAACCTTCCAAGCGGCTCGATAAACCTTTTTCTGCCATAAATATTTCTACTGCTTTCTGCATATCTTTCCCAATTTTAGAAACCATTTTGGCATTTGCATCCGATTCTGCAACAGGAGGATTCTTTGATAAAAATTCAGCATAACTGGTCAAACTCATTCCAATCATTTCGGATTCAGAAATTAAACTCATTTGCTTCCGCCCTGTAATAGGCACTTTCTGGCAGGCAATGACTACAATTGCTAATACACAAATTGCTAATAAAACTTTTTTCTTCATAATTTTTTTTTATTTTACTCAATCTCCGCAGTAATTCCTCTTTCAAGCAATGCAGTACACATTGGCTCCAATGCCTCGTATGAACCTTTTTTTACAGAACATTTTCCTTTGTAGTGAATTAAGAAAGTACATTGTTCTGCTTGAATCGGGTCCTGTTTGCAAACCTTAATCAATGATTCAATTACATGATCAAAAGTATTGAAATCATCATTATAAACGATGAGTTGTTTGTCTTCTACAGCAACTTCTTCCGGAGCTAATAATACATCTGAGTCAGTATCTAATTCGTGTTGTTGCTTATCAAAATCTTTAATCTTCATTTTTTATTTTAAAACTATTTATTGACCACTTAATGCTCTTGCTTCGTCAATTGCAATTTTATTTCCATCTTTATAAGCCACAATAAAAGCATCATTGATTGCTGCTTCATTTACAACTTCCGTTCTAACAACAATGGCTTCAGCGTATGTTTTATAGGTTCCAACGGTGTAGATAGTTAAACCGTTTGCATCTTTATAATTCTTAACTCCTTTTTTAGCAATCTTCAAAAATTTGTTTGCAATTTCTAAAGGAACTTCTTCCTTGAATGCACCTATCTGAACTTTAAATACAATTCCTGAATCAATTTGCATAACATTACTGGCAGCCGCTTCTGCTTTTATTTGATCATTCACAACAGTTGTTACAGGTGTAGCAACACTTGTTGTTGGCTGGTTATTATTTAACGTTGTAGTCGTATTTGTTTCAACTGGTGTGGTCGTAGTTGTTTCAACTGGCGCAGTTGTAGTTGGATTATCTATTACGGGACTTGGAGTTATTGGTCGAGGACTCACAGGTGTTGTTCTTGGTGCAGACGAAGCTGAGAACGTTGGCAATGCATTCATATTCGAAGCTGTAGAAAAAACAGCAGAACCGTCAGCTAAAAACTTTTCTGCTTCCGGTAAAGAAATACGTTTTCCATTAAGATATGCAGTCACAAATGCATCCTTAATTCCAACATCAACAATCATGTTTTTTGCTTCTACAGCACGTGCAACCGTGTTATAAATTCCTGTATTGTATCTAAAGTTGCCATTCGGAGCTGTTTCGGTATATAATGGTTGAATGTTATACAATTTACTAGAAGATACTACTTGAGAATAAACACCAATTTGAACTGTATAAAACAATCCACCTACCGTAGCAATATTTTGTGTGTTGGCAGGAGTATTTGTTTGCGGATTAGAATTATTAACCGGTGTATTTGCGTTAGTAGTAACAACTGTATTGTCAACCACCTTAGTTGTATTTTCAATAGCAGAAGTATTCGTTGTAACTTGATTGTTTGTTGGCATAGTTCCACCTGTCATTGCCATTGCTTCAACCATCGGAATGCGTTTTCCATTTAAAAATGCAACAACAAATGCATCTTTGTAACCTAAATCTCTGATTTCCTGTTTTACTTTATCTGCAGTAGTAAATGTTGTAAATAATCCTGCTGTATATCTTGTAAATCCTTGTGGTGTTGTTTCACCTGTTATTGGCGACATTCCAGTGAATAAATCTTGCGGGATTGGATTTCTGAATGCACCAATTTGAACTTTAAAAATCAACCCTTCAGGTAATTTTTCATTTACGGGAATTGGCTTTGAAGCCGAGTAAACAGGAGCGGTTGTTTTCACAAACACTTCATTTGTAGTGGAAGTATTGTTTACAGCGACATTATCTACTGTTTTAGTTGTGTTGTCCGCAACAGTATTACTTGCAACTATGTTGTCTGTTGTTTTCGTTGTGTTGTCAACTACAGCATTATCGGTTGTTTTTGTTGTATTGT
>CAYWAV010000084.1:0-1534 GCA_964456225.1 uncultured Chitinophaga sp.
CATAACTTGTTGCTAAGCGCTATAAATATACAAAACATTCGCCAATCCTGCTACCCTTGGTCGGCTTGGCGCTATAAAATTATCCAAGTAGAAATGGGTATACATATTTAAAAATGGATAATTACTCAATAACCACTTTCCCTGAATAATTATTTTCCCCCGTTTGAATTTTAATAAAATAAATTCCTTTTGGAGAGGGGGATAAATCTATTTCAGTTGTTGACAATTCTTGCTTTAAAATAAGTTGTCCAAAGGCATTGTAAATCATCAACACAGGTTTTTGTTTTAAAACTTTATTATCAAGGGCCAATTGAAATTTTCCGAAGGAAGGATTTGGAAAAATTTGAAGTGTTGTTTCTTTAATAGATTCAGGCATAGAAGTAATTGCATCACAATCGCTAATAGCAGGATAAATATAAGTGCTTGCGTTCATGCAATAAAGTTCTCTCCATGTATTATCTGGACCACAACCAGGAGAATCTTCTATTAATCCATAAGTGGATCCAACTCCTTCAATGACATATATGTTATAGCAGGAATTGATAAACCATCGTTTATGCCATCCGCCACCAGCACCTGCTGTCTGCACTGAATCAATAGAAATTACGGTGTCTTTAGGCCAAAAAGTTTCAAGAACTCCAAGTACAGTATCGCCAACTTGTAAATTAAAATCGTAAAGTAGTTTTTCTGTTGTTAGAGTGGGGTAAACATAAAATACTTTTTTTGCCACAGTGTCTTCACGGATACATCCTCTGTAAATATTAGTAGTAATAGAAGCAAAGGTACAATTAGTAGAATCCCATTTTAGATAAGGGATAATTAGTTTATGATAGGTTGCTGAACTGATAACTGTATCTGTTGATACTTTTATGGAATAACCGGTACCAACACCGCTCGGAACTCCAGTCCAGCAATAAAAACTTTCTCCCAAGGTCCAAAATGAATTAATTCCAGGGAATGGTTTATAAACAGAAGTTTGGGCATTAGCAAACAAACTGAAAAATAAAGTGAAGAGGAGTATTATTTTTTTCATTTTGAATATTTGTACTAAAGATAAGTCAAAAATCTTATTCCATCCCCAAACTCTTCAAGCTTTTTGTAATATACCTTTCAGTAAGGAGTAGTGAAGTTTGTATACGTTTTGCATAATGATTTCATGCATCTGAGCAAATCATTTCATCAAATATCAAACTATCTTCTTAATCCATTTAAAAAATTTAAAGGGTACATATTTGAAAGGCAAGTCAATCCACGTTGCTGTGGTGACAACACCTCTATTATTGCTAAACGCTAAAAAACTTTCTTTCCCGTGATATTTTCCCATTCCGCTACTTCCAACGCCACCAAAGGGTAAATTGTGATTGGCAATGTGCATTATTATATCATTAATGCAAGCTCCTCCTGAAGTTGTTTTTTCTAAAATAGCTTGTGCTTTTTTGTTATTGCCAAAATAGTAAAAGGCCAAAGGCTTTTCCTTTTTATTAATGTAAGAAAGTGCTTCGTCAATGTGTTCAAAAGTCATAACAGGTAGAAT
>CAYWAV010000084.1:1634-16764 GCA_964456225.1 uncultured Chitinophaga sp.
TCTTTTATGGAAGCATGAGCAAAAAGATAATCGGGAGCAATGCATGTTTGTCCAGCATTAATAAGTTTTCCCCAAGCAATGCGTTTCGCGGCAACGGCAATGTTTGCATCCGCATCAACTATACAAGGACTTTTTCCACCCAATTCTAAAACAACAGGAGTTAGATATTCGGCAGCTGCTTTCATAACTACTTTTCCCACAGCAGTACTTCCGGTGAAAAAAATAATATCAAAATGTTGTTGAAGTAGAATGGTATTGGTTTCTTTTCCACCCTGAACAAGTGCGATATAATTCGGATTAAATGCTTCAGCAATCATTTCTTCCATTAATTTGGCAATGGCTGGAGTGTCGGGAGAAGGTTTTAGAATACTGCAACAGCCAGATGAAATGGAACCGACCAAAGAATTAAACAATAACTGAAACGGATAATTCCAGGGAGCTATAATTAAGGATATGCCAAGAGGTTCGTAAATTATTTTACTAGAAGAAGGAAAAAGAAACAGAGGAGTTGAAACGTGTTGGGGTTGAGCCCATTCTTTTAAATGTTTTAGGTGTAAATCAATTTCAGCGACTACAATATTAATTTCAGTTAAATAGGCTTCTTCCGGAGACTTGTGTAAATCGCTCCACAATGCATCTTCAATGTTTTTTTGATTTTTTAAAATCACTGCCTTTAAGGTATGCAACTGCTTTAATCTAAAATCAATATCCTTTGTTTCGTTGGTAGCAAAAAATTGGCGTTGATTCTTTAGGCATTCAAGTATGTTGTTTTCTGAAGTCTCGTTCATTTTTTTGGAGGTAATTTATTTTTTGTAATCTAATAAAAATCAATCCTTAGGCTAAGCGTCATAAAATAGCCCTGTTGCAGAAACGATAAGCCATGAGTGAAAACAGAAAAGTTTTTATTGTGTCGTAATAAAGTCCCCAATAACATTAGAATAAGTTGAAAAGCCCATGGTTTGAGGAATCGTACTATGTCCTGCTCCAGGAATACGGTGTGCTTCTTTGTAAGTTCCTTGGTAGTTATTATAAACAACAGCTCCATGTGTGTTGATGTTTAAAAAATCATCGGCTTCACCATGAACCCAGAAAAAAGGTTGAGTCACTGATTTTATTTTTTCTCCATTGTTAATTTCAAGTGTTGTGAAAAAGTCACCAGGCATTGCCATTCCGGAGCCATCTTGTACCATTGTTTCGGCAGATGCAAAGGGTGCTTCTAAAATTAATTTGTCGGGTTTCATGCTCCAGTTTTCCGCACTTAATTTTGTGGCAGGAGCAGAGCCCAAACTGAATCCATACATCACTAATCTATCGTTGGAAAGTCCTTTGCTTTTTAGCCAATTCAAGGCGGCATCTACATCGGCATATATTCCATCTTCTGTTGGTTTGCCGTCCGACATGCCATAACCCCTGTAATCAATCATTAAAACTCCAAACCGATTTTTGCTTTTTGTATTGGCTAATAATTTTGCACGTTGCCAGTAAAAATCCATGTGGTCTTTGTTGCCGTGACAATACATAATTACGGTGTCGGTAGCAATTTTTGAAATATCACCAATGTAAATAGCGTAAATGCTTGTAGCATTTGATTCGCCTGATGCTTGTGAAGGAAGTGTGAAGATACTTACCAAACTATCGGGGATCTGATAGGAATTATCTAAAATAAAATCCACTTCACCCGTATAGCCATCCAGCTTATATGAATCTAATTTTGCATTATTGAAGAGATTGTCGTCCAAAGTTAAACAGCTTGTTAGTAGTGTAACGAAAAATATTGGAATAAGTTTTTTCATACTAGTTTTATTTAAGCGCAGAGAACGCAGAGTTTTACGCAGAGGTTCGCTGAGTTTTATTTAAATTTTTAAAATTTACGGGTACATCCAACGTAAACGCCAAATGCTCCGTGCGTTTTTAATGGTGTCACATAATCCACCACTAATTTTTCGTTGGATAGGTTGGGAGCAATTACTTTTGCCTCTATATTAAAACTCCATTTTTTTTGTATAAAACTATGTCCAATCATTGGCATAAAAAGCCATCGGTTTTTTTGTTTGATTTCATATTGTCGTTTAGAAGCCAGTTCAAACCAATTATCAACGCCAACATATACAATGTTTTTTCTTTTTCCATATCCCCAAAACGCATTGATTGCTAATTGAGGATATAACTTTTTTGCCTCTTTGTTTTTGTAAATGATATTTGCTATGGGTGTGATGCTTACTGCTGGAACATATTTATGTTGTTTCAATAATTGTTTTGTGGCACCTAATTCCATTTGAAAATTTCCATAGAGAGCAGCAGTAATGTTGAAAGCCGCAAAACCTGTAAATGTGCTATCAATTCCATAACCATAATTAGCTGTGATAAAAGGAATAGGAATGGTTGCTGTTCCATATTTGATTAATGGTCCGCCCAAAGAAAGATTAGCTGCGTGTTCCTTTTTTTGCAATGGTTTCACAAAGCGGGCAGGAGCGCAGGAGAAAAGAAAGCATATGAGAAAGAGAGTGATTGGTTGAAAGCGCATGATTGTTTTTATATTAGTTCTGCAAAGGTATTCATATTTAATAAAAGCGTAAATTTGTATTTCTAAAATGAAAGACATTTTCTATACAATTCTAGTCGTATGGCTCGTTTGGAGGATTATAAATAGTGTGAACTCACATCGTGCCAAGCGAGCAAATCAACAACAAACTGCTTCTAAACGAGAAGGAGAGACTACTGTGAATTTTGTACCACCTAAAAAGAAGTCGCTGGATGATAGTGAGGGAGAGTATGTTGATTACGAGGATATAAAATGAGCAAAAAATGAAATCCCGACACTTCGGGATGGATTATGAGGAGATAAAGTGATGTGCTGATTTTTTGATGTGCTGATTGGTGTTTGGATTTAAAAGGATGTTTTCGATTTTTTGATGAGCATTTGCTTAATCCCTTCCGAAGGAGTCCTTCGGACCTAGCCCCCTTTTCTAATGGGGAATTTGTTCTGAAATACGATTTTGATTTTAATTCGAATTAAATAATCAGCAGATCGACTCATCAGCAAACCTGCCTGTCGGTCATTCTTTGGTCATTTTTCGCATCAACTTAAAAAACATTTTCGGGAAAAATTGTTTTACGTAAACGGAGAAAATTTCGTAATTGCCAATGTATTTGTGGTCGCGGTTATTTTTAATAGCTTTTACAATTCCTTTGGCGCAATCGTTTGCCGACATTCCTTTTTCTTGTGCATCACTTTTTATTCCGTAAGGTGTTCCGTCTTCTTTTAAAAGTTTGGTGCTTACATCGGTGTTGATGAATCCTGGTGTGGCGATCAATACGCTTACATTATCGTTGTATAATTCTTGTCGCAATGATTCGAAGAAACCAAACAAAGCGTGTTTGGATGCGGAGTAAGTAGCGTAGAGTGGGAGTCCGTATTTTCCCATAATGCTGGTGATCACAACCAGCTTTCCACTTTTTTGTTTTTGCATTAATCTGGCAACAGCTTTCGTTAAGTTAATAGTTCCAAAAAAATTGACTTCCATTACTCTTCTGTCGATGGCTGTAGGCGTATTCACCACTTTTGTACGATGACCCATTCCGCTGTTGTTGATAAGGACATCAATACGACCAAATTTTTGAATGACTTGATTTACTTTTTCATCAATATTTTCTGTATGTTCTAAATCGAGAGGAAGTATTAAGATATTATTTGCATCTAGTTTAGAATTGTTTGCAACACGTTTTAATTCTTCTTCCCTGCGCGCTGATAAAACAAGTTTGGCACCTTCATTCGCACAAACGTATACTAATGCTTCACCAATCCCTGATGAAGCTCCTGTTATCCAAATAACTTTTTCGTTTAAAATTGACATTCTCTAAATCCCCCTAGCCCCCTTTTTAAATAGGGGATTTATCTGCAATACGATTTTGATTACAGTATTCGATTTCAAATCCGCACTTCGGCTTCGCTCATAATAAACGTCACACAAAAGGCTAAGTTTTTTTATTTTCTCACCTATCGCCCCCTTTCCTTTGGAAAGAGGATTAAGGGGAAAGGCTCTTATTTCTTATTTTTATCTTGAAAATCTAATGATGTCACACCCAAAAATTTTAAAAATTTCTTAGCATTAATCTTCAACGTTTCTTTGATTTCTGTCATCGCTGTTTTTGCCATACTTTCATCCGGACGAGTTTTGAAGCGTGAATCACGGTAAACGAAATCTTTTCCGGCAGGTGTATAGTAGTAGCAATAGAATGATTTGCGACTTTCATCTTCCGGTATATTGATTTTTGCATAACCATGGTAAGATGTTTCATCGGTAACCATAATGGCTGCTTGGTTGAAATAGGGCATTACTTTCGACATGCAATTTTTTACATCTTTATCCCAAAATTCAAGTGCTCCACCATATTCATCTTTCCAATTTTTGTTTAAATAAATAAGAAGGTTGTATCGTCTGTGCAATTTAGCAGCGGTATTGGAATTCACATCTACATGGATGTCGACAAAGCTGCCTGGCCCGCCTTGGTGAACTCCAGAGCCTAAGGAATCGTAGGTGGAACTTAATCCATCTGTTCCCGTTACTTTGCTCATCCATTCGTACATTTCAGGAGAATTAAGGAAATCACGCAATTGGTTAAACTGTGGGTGATATCTATCCAGATGGTATTCTTCAGATTTGTTTTCGTTCATGCTTTTGCGTTTCACATTCAAGGTTTCCAATTTTGGAAAATTTGAGTATAACGTATTTGCAACATCGTCCAATAGAAAATTTGGTAATGCAACGTGTTTGCATGGTACAGCCGTTTCGAATTGTGAACGAATCTCTTTTATTTTTTCTTCGCTTAAATAAGCGGGATTAATCAAATTTTTCATGTATAGAAAGGATTACGAACACAAAAGTACGCAAATATTAGAGACCTCACTTACCCAATTTTAGGTAAAAAAAACTCTTTTTAGCACTTTTTGTGATTATGGAGGAGGTGTCACAAAAGGCTTTTTACCTTATATTTGTGACTGTCGTAAGTTGAAAATAAAGAATAGCCGTGTGACTATTCGGTTTAAAAATCCGACAACCGTTCAAAAACAACAGCTACATATGAAAAACATTAATTTAAAGTCTCTTTTGCCAATTATTACAGGAATTGTAATTTTTATAGTACTTACGTTCGGCTATTTTTCTCCCATGATGAAAGGGAAAGTGATTGTGATGAGTGATATGGTTCAGAACAAGGGAATGTCGAAAGAGATTTCAGATTTCAGAGAAAAAAATCATTCGGAACCACTTTGGACAAATTCAATGTTTGGAGGAATGCCAGCTTATCAAATTTCCATTCGTTATCCCAATAATCTTTTATATCCTTTGCGTGAAGTCCTTGGTCTGGGCATGCCTTCACCGGCAATTAACCTTTTTAATTATTTGGTCGGATTTTTTATTCTGCTCTTGGTTTTAAGAGTTAATCCTTGGTTGGCAATTGTTGGTTCGGTTGCCTACGCATTTTCGGCATACAATATTATCCTTTTAGATGCAGGACATCTCACCGCAACGTTAGCACTAGGTTATTATGCACCTGTTTTGGCGGGCGTTATTTTAATATTTAGACAAAAGTATTTGTTAGGAGGAGTTTTGTTATCAATTTTTATGGCTTTAGAGTTGTTGAGCAGCCACATTCAAAACACTTATTATTTATGTATTTTATTACTTGTTTATGTACTATTTGAATGGGTACAGTTGATAAGAAAAAAAGAGTATGGCGCAATTTTTAAAAGTTTTGGAGTGTTTGCTGTTGCCGGAATATTGGCTTTGGGATGTAACATTACCAACATCTGGAATACTTACGACTATGGAAAATATACGATTCGCGGAAAATCGGAATTAACATCAAACAAGCAAAATCAAACAAGCGGTTTAGATAGAGATTATGCAACGCAATGGAGTTTGGGTAAATCGGAAACAATGACCTTACTAATTCCTAGTTTTAAGGGAAGTTCTAGTAGCATTAGTATCGCAGAAAATAAAAGCGTGCTGAAAGATGTTGATCCGCAGTTACGTCAAAATGTTGGAGGAATGGGTCAGTATTGGGGAGACCAGCCATTTACCGTTTCTCCTTACGCGGGAGCAATTATTGTTTTCTTATTTATTTTCGGGATGTTCATTGTTAAAGGACGACTTAAATGGGCATTGTTTTTTACATCCATACTTGCTATAATGTTATCGTGGGGACATAATTTTATGTGGCTTACAGATTTATTTTTTGATTACTTCCCGTTGTACAATAAGTTCAGAGCTGTATCCAGTATTTTGCTTTTGGCAGAGTTTGCAATTCCTGTTATTGCAATATTAGCGATAGATCAGATGATTAAAAATCCTGGAATTTTAACAGAAAAAATAAAATTGGCATTAAAATGGAAAGGCAATTATCTTATAAACAAAGAGATTACAACTCAAACGGCATTTCTTTTTTCGTTTGCAATCACGGGTGGTTTATCATTACTGTTCTATTTAATACCAAGTCTTACCGATTTTACTTCGGCAAGTGATTTGCGAACATACGAGTCGATTGCAAAAAGTAATGGTGAAGAAATAGCGCGTCAGTTTTTTGAAAATGTTGAAATAGCACGAAAAGGCTTGTTTCAAGCAGATGCACTTCGTAGTTTTTTCTTTGTTGTTTTGGGTGCAGGAGTTGTTTGGTTATATTTAAAATCAAAGCTGAATACAGCATTATTAATAGCTCTTTTAGGTGTATTTATACTTGTTGATTTATGGTCGGTAGACAAGCGTTATTTGAACGATAAAAACTTTACAGATAAACGAAAAGCAGAAAATCCATTCCCGTTTACGGATGCCGACAAAGCAATTTTGGAAGATAAAGATCCAAATTACAGAGTGTTGAATCTTACAGTAAAAGAAGGTCCGTTTAATGATGCAAGTACTTCTTATTATCACAAATCAATAGGCGGTTACCATGCTGCAAAAATTAGAAGGTATCAGGAATTAATTGATGCACACATTCAAAATAATATTCAGGATATTATAACTACCGCTAATGCAAATCCATCCGATTCATCTATCCGTTCCGCTTTTTCTCGCTTAGGTGTTTTAAATATGTTGAATACACGTTATATTATATACAATCCGAGTGCAGCCCCTTGGGTGAATCGTTATGCCTTAGGAAATGTTTGGTTTGTAAAGGATATTAAAATGGTGAAAAATGCTGACGAAGAAATAAAAACAGTGGGAGAAATAAATCCTGCAACAACGGTTGTTGTAGATGAACGTTACAAAGAGGAGCTGAGTGGATTTGTGCCGAAAATAGATCCTTCAGCAACGATTCAATTGACAAATTACTTGACAAACAATTTGAAGTACGAATCAAATACAACATCAGAACAACTGGCTGTTTTCTCTGAAATCTATTTTAAAGAAGGCTGGAATGCATATGTTGATGGAGAATTGAAGCCATATTTTGCAGGGAATTATGTGCTGCGTGTCATGCGTGTTCCTGCCGGAAAGCATACCATTGAATTTAAATTTGAGCCACAAAAATATTATACAGGAGAAAAAATTTCTCTAGCTTCATGTCTTACATTATTTGTAATGGCATTAGCTGCTTTGTTCTTTGGATTAAAAAAAGAAAAGAAAGCGGAATAAAAGAATTTTTGAATCTAAAATAAAAGCAGTCGGATCATTGTTCGACTGCTTTTTTTATAAGTTGATTTTTAACCGTCTTAAATTCTTTCGGATTTTTTCATTTAATTCCGGAGCGGCTTGAAGTTTTAATAAGAGCAAAATAAATATACCAGCCACAAGTGTGCTTCTTACAGCGATATCTAAAATAAGAGTATCTATTTTTGGGATAAAGTAACCGGGTAAAAAAGCAATGATAGCAATCAGTATAATTTTTATTGTGTTGCTGTCGTAAGGCTGCAGTTGATATTTATAATACAGGAACAACCAGCGCAGAATGTTGTAAGCAGCAATGGTAATAGCTGTTGCAATGGCTGAGCCGGAGATGCCATAAATTGGAATTAGTAAATAATTGGATAAGATGGTTATTCCAACTACAAAAAACATAAATAGGGCATCGTACTTATAATGTTTGGATGTAAGTATAATAATACTGTTAATACCTGTTCCCATATCCACTAAATAGCCAGCGCTGATAAACAGGATAACATTTTTTCCTTCCGCATATTCTTCAGGTAACAATTGCATAATGTTATCAATGTTTGACCAAATGCCAATAAATAGGAGTAATCCAATTACCAATTGATTGTTGCATGATTTATTATATAACGAACTGATGGATGCAAGATCATTTTTTTTGAAAGCTTCCGCCACAATGCTGGTTGCGATGCGGTATAATGAACGTGCAGGTATAATAATGATGGTGCCGAAATAAAATGCGATTCCATACACACCTGTTTTTTTTAAACCCAGCATGTCGTTCACCATAATAGTATCAATGCTGGAAATTAAAGCCCCTGCGCTACCTGAAAGTATTGAGAAGATACTAAGTTTGATCATCTCTTTTTGTAATTCTTTGGATAAAAAACCACGAACAGGTTTCACATGCCACTCTTTTAGTTGAACGATTTTATATAAAAGGAGACAGGTTGGTATACACGTAGCTGAAATGTATAGGAATAAAAAGGATGAAAAATTGATGATGTTGAAAAAATAGAAGGAGAGGACAATCAAGATAAGAATCCTTTGCAGAAAATCTTTTACAAAGGAGCCAAAAACAGAACTGTAGCAGGCTCGTAAGTAATTGTCAAAAAGCGCAAAGAAGAGTGTAAAAAATGTTAAAGGCATTAAGTAGAAAAGATAATCGACAAACAGTTTTGATTTTTCAATATTCTGCTCAATGATTTCTTGCCTAAAAATAAAGAATAACAAAAGACACAATAAAAATCCAACCAAAGAGATAATAATGCCATAGAACAGAAATCCATGATGGCCATTCTCTTTGTTCCTGAAATAAGGGAAAAGCCGGATTGTAACCGAAGGAAAACCCAGATTCGCAACCTGAGCCATTAATAAAGAAACAGAAACCAAAACCCTTAAAAGCCCATTGGCATCGGTACTCATTAAATGCGGTAACCACAGCACCGTTATAAAACCTAAGCCCGCACCTAAGTATGAGTAGATGGCATTTTTTGTAGCCTGTGTTTCAATGATTCCCATTTGTTGGACAAATATAAATTAAAAAAGCAGCTTAATTGATAAGGGACTCTTGTGTTTGCGACAGCCATATGTTAAAAACTCTTAAATTTGTGTTGTTTACTAAGCGCTTTATGAGAATAGTCTTTATTACAGATAGTTATGGCGGTGCTCGCATTCATAAAAATGAAATAGGCGTTAGTAGCTCACAAACCTATCCCGAATTATTGAAGCAGGAGCTTGTTCCTATGGGACATGAGGTGCTTATTGATTTTGCAGCTTTCCGTAAACTTACCGATTTGCCTAAGTTGTTTCTGAACTATTCGGAGGCTGATGTGTATGTGTTTCAAGCAGGAATTGTAGATTGTTATCCACGTGTGTTATCACAAGAATTAACCATCTCTCAAAATGCATTTGCAAAACTCATACGAAAACTCATTCGGATAAACCGCAGCTTTTTTATTCGTTACATTTATAACAAACCATGGTCTTCTGAAAAAGAGGTGTTAAATGCAATAACAGCTGTTTGTTCAAGCACAACTGCAAAAATGATTTGGTTAAATGTGGCTCCGATAAATGCTTTTCAGGAAAGAGAAACACCTGGAGCAAATGCAGCAATTGTGGCCTTTAATACTTTATTGTCCTCAAATTTGACGAAGCATAAAAATGCAATACTGCTCGATATTTACACGCAATTGATGAAAACGGAGACGTATGAAATGTATATTCACGAACACGATTCACACTTGAATATTGAAGGAAATAAATTGTATACAAAAGAAGTGATGAACGTATTGAAAAAAATAATTTAGTTTTGTAGGATGAGTAAAAATATCACCATTATAGGAGCAGGGCAATTAGGAAGCAGACATCTTCAGGCTTTGGCTTTGGTAAAGGATTCCATTTGTATTCAAGTAGTAGATACATCGCAGGAAGCATTAGCAATAGCCGAGTCACGTTTTAATGAAGTGTCGGCTACATTTAGTGGCAAAATATCTTTTCATACATCCATTGCAGCGCTGGAAAAAGAACAGGAGATTGTTATTGTTGCTACAGGATCAAAAATAAGAAGAAGTATTATTGAAGAATTGCTTGCTCATGCCAAGGTGAAAAATTTAATTCTAGAGAAATTTTTATTTGTGAAGGAAGAGGATTACAGTTTTGTTGAGCAGTTGTTGAATGAGAAACAAGTAGCTACTTGGGTAAACTGCCCAAGACGAATGATGTCTTTATACAGAACATTGCAACAGGAACTAACCGGGAAAATTCATTTTGTTGTTAACGGAAATGCTTGGGGACTTGGTTGCAATGGAATTCACTTGTTGGATTTGTTTTCTTTTTTAACAAATGAAAGAAGTATTCAACTATCAAATGATTTAATTGATAAACAAATTATTGAAAGTAAACGTCCTGGCTATATCGAATTTACCGGAACAATTACTGGGCATGCCAACGGGCATTCGTTTCATATGACATCTTTTTCGGAAGGGGCTTCTCCTTTGCAGTTGATTATTCATACAGCCACTGCAAAATATAGCATTCAGGAAGGTGCAACAGCAAAGGTTTGGATTTCCAAGCAAGCCAATCAATGGGCTTGGGAAGAGCACTCTTTCACAATGCCTTTTCAAAGTCAATTAACAAATATTGTAGTGGACGATATTCTAGCTACAGGTAATTGCACACTTACAACATACAAGGAATCGGCTCATTTGCATATTTTGTTTTTAAACAATTTATTGGCACATTTGAGAAAAGTAAATAACGATAATACATTAAAGGAATGTCTGATAACATAAATAAAAAAGTATTACTCGTTGGTGCCGGTCAAATGGCGGTTGATCATTATAAAGTGTTGAAAGCATTAAATTGTGATGTTACAGTTGTTGGACGAAGTAAGTCATCGGCATTAAGTTTTGAAGAAAAAACGGATTTTAAAATACATGAAGGAGGCTTGGAGTTATTCCTTCAGCAAAATAAGTTGCATTTTGATGCAGCCGTTGTTTCAGTTGGAATGGAAGTTTTAGCAATAACAACCACACAATTACTAAATAGCGGATTTAAAACCATTTTGGTTGAAAAGCCTGCAGGTATGAATCGTTCAGAAATAGAAGCACTTGCCACCTTGTCTACGCAATTAGAAGCAGCTGTTTTTGTTGCGTATAACCGCAGATTTTATGCCTCTGTTTTAAAAGCGAAAGAAGTAATTGCATTGGATGGCGGCTTGAGCTCTTTCAATTTTGAATTTACGGAATGGGCCCATACCATTGAACCATTGGACAAAAAACCGGGAATCAAAGAGAATTGGCTGTTGGCAAATTCATCGCATGTGATTGACTTGGCTTTTTTTGTGGGTGGAATTCCTACAAAAATGAATTCGTTCACATCTGGAAACCTTTCCTGGCACGAAAAAGCTGTTTTTTCAGGTGCCGGTAAAACAACTGAAGATATTTTATTCTCTTATCAGGCTAACTGGGCCGGTCCGGGCCGATGGGGTGTTGAATTTATTACAAAAAAATCACGCTTGTATCTTCGTCCTCTGGAAGAACTTCATATTCAGCTAAAAGGGACTGTTGCCGTCAATAAAATGGAATTGGACCAGAGCCACGAGAAAAATTTTAAACCAGGTTTGTTTTTGCAAAATCAGTACTTTTTAAAAGGCGACTTTACAAATTTTAAAACCATTCAAGAGCAAGCACAAATGACGGCTGTTTACGAGCAAATTGCTAAAGGAAACTGATCCCATTTTGTTTGCCTTTTCAGTGCCAATAATCTCTTAAAATTCCTTAGATTTGTGTATTAATCAACATTGATTTATGAAAACAGTCTTAGTAACCGGAGCGGATGGATTTATTGGAAGCCATTTGGTTGAGCGATTGATGGATGAGGGGCATAAAGTAAAAGCATTTGTATGCTACAACTCTTTTAATTCTTGGGGATGGCTGGATACCTTTCCCAAAGAAAAACTAAAAAACATCGAAATTTTTGCCGGTGATGTGCGCGATCCTAATGGTGTGCGCACTGCTGTGAAAGGAGTGGATGAGGTTTATCATTTGGCTGCATTAATTGCCATTCCGTATAGCTACCATTCTCCCGACAGTTATGTGGATACAAATGTCAAAGGAACATTAAATATTTTGCAAGCTGCTCGTGATAGCAATGTCAAGCGCGTTTTAGTCACTTCTACCTCTGAAGTATATGGAACAGCAATGTATGTTCCGATTGACGAAAAACATCCGAAGCAAGGACAATCACCTTATTCCGCTTCAAAAATTGGCGCAGATGCAATGGCCGATTCTTTTTACAGAAGTTTTAATTTACCTGTTACCATTGTTCGTCCGTTTAACACATTTGGTCCTCGTCAAAGTGCTCGAGCAGTTATCCCTACAATTATCACTCAATTACTAGCGGGTAAAACCGAAATAAAATTAGGTGCACTGCATCCTACTCGTGATTTGCTTTTTGTAAAAGATACAGCCAACGCATTTGTAGAGATAGCAAAATCGGAAAAAACAATTGGGCATGAAATAAATATCGCTACCGAACAGGAAATTTCTATTCAGGACTTAGCGCAAACAATTATAAATATAATTAATCCTAAAGCACAAATAATTTCGGATGATGTTCGTTTGCGTCCCGAAAAAAGTGAAGTAGAACGATTGTTAGGTGCTGCTCAAAAAATAAAATCACTTACCAACTGGAAACAAACGATTGATTTAAATGAAGGGTTGAAACAAACAATCGAATGGTTTAGAAATCCTGAAAATTTGAAAAATTACAAAGCCGACATTTACAATGTATAAGCAAACGCTTGATTTTATAAAATCAAAATTTCCTTCTCAAGAATATATTCCCTTGCATGAACCTCGTTTTAACGGGAATGAAAAAAAATACGTATTGGATTGTATTGATTCAACATTTGTATCCTCGGTTGGTAAATATGTAGATGATTTTGAGAAACAGCTAGCTGCATACACAGGTGCAAAATATGCTGTGGCTTGCGTTAATGGAACAGCAGCATTGCATATGGGAATGCTGGTTGCCGGTGTTAAGAGAAATGACATTGTGATTACTCAACCCTTGAGTTTTATTGCTACATGCAATGCCATTGCATACATCGGAGCATCGCATTTATTTATAGATGTGGACATAGATACCATGGGTTTAAGTCCCGATAAACTAAAAGCATACTTGACTGAATTTGCAGAAAAAAAATCGGATGGTTACTCCTATCATAAAACAACCGGACAAAAAATAGCAGCCTGTGTTCCAATGCATACATTCGGGCATCCTTGCAGAATTGATGAATTGGCAAGTATCTGTAAAGAATATGCAATTGCTTTGGTAGAAGATGCTGCCGAATCGATTGGTAGTTATTATAAAAATAAGCATACCGGCACGTTTGGTGTTGTTGGAACATTTAGTTTTAATGGAAACAAAATAATTACAAGCGGAGGCGGAGGTGCAATTGTTACAGATGATGAACAGCTTGCAAAAAAAGCAAAGTATTTAACTACACAAGCAAAAGTACCACACCGCTGGGACTTTGTACACGATGAAATCGGATACAATTACCGAATGCCGAATATCAATGCAGCATTAATGGTTGCTCAACTTGAACAGTTGGATGTTTTTTTGAAAAGTAAACGCGTCTTGGCCGATGAATATGAAAAACATTTTGCAGGAACTAACATCCTGTTTGTAAAAGAACAGGAACATTCTAAATCAAATTATTGGTTGTGTTCCATTCTTTTAAAAGATAAAACTACGAGGGATGCATTTTTGCAATACACCAATGATAATGGAGTAATGACTCGTCCTGTTTGGCAACTCATGAATAAGTTAGTGATGTTCAAAGATGCAATGCATGGTAATTTGGATAATGCCGAGGAAATTGAAAATCGTTTAGTAAATATTCCTAGTAGCGCTAAAAAATAAAAAGTGTTTGTGTTTTTTATTGACTTGAAAAATAAATGAATAAAGTACTAATCATAGCAGAAGCAGGGGTTAACCACAATGGAAGCATGGACATGGCGAAGCGTCTTGTAGATGCTGCAGCAACTGCAGGTGCAGATTATGTAAAATTTCAAACTTTTAAAGCCGACAAGCTGGTAAGTGCTGCTGCAAAAAAAGCAGCTTATCAAGTAGAGAATACAAACGGAGATTCTCAATTTGAAATGCTGAAAAAATTGGAACTTTCTATTGAGCAGCATCATGAACTGATTGATTATTGCAAACTAAAAAATATAAAATTTCTCTCCACAGCTTTCGATTTGGAAAGTATAGATTTGTTAAACGCTCTGAATGTTCAGCTGTTTAAAATACCATCCGGAGAAATTACCAATTTGCCTTATCTGGAAAAAATAGGTTTTCTAAAAAAAGATGTCATTATTTCTACAGGCATGTGTGTGATGTCGGAAATAGAAAATGCGATGACGGTTTTGATTAAAGCAGGCACAAATAAAGATAATATTTCCGTTTTGCATTGCACAACAGATTATCCTACAGCAATGAAAGATGTGAATTTGAAAGCCATGCTGAGTATTCAAAAGCAATTAAATGTTCCTGTGGGTTATTCGGATCATACATTGGGCATAGAAGTTTCGATTGCAGCTGTAGCAATGGGTGCAACAATCATCGAGAAACATTTTACACTTGATAAAACCTTGCTCGGTCCAGATCATAAAGCATCTTTGGAGCCACATGAATTAAAAGAAATGATAATTGCGATTCGAAACATAGAGCAAGCGCTTGGAAAATCGGAGAAGGAGCCAACAGCAACAGAAATGAAAAACATGTTGGTTGCCCGAAAAAGTATTCATTTGTTAAAGGCGTTTTCGAAAGGTCATATTTTATGTGAAAACGATTTAAGTATGAAGCGACCTGGTGATGGTATATCACCTATGGAATTAAAAAAAGTGCTAGGCAAGAAATTGAAAATTGATGTTGATGTTGAGCATAAATTACGTTGGGAGGATTTGGAATGA
>CAYWAV010000085.1:0-16398 GCA_964456225.1 uncultured Chitinophaga sp.
TTTTATTTGAAAAAACTTCTTTTAAAATATACAACTGAGGAATCACTTGTCAGCTTCATATTAATTTTAATTGTATTCTCTACTAATTTGTTTTTTTATACTGTTCGTGAGCCTTCTATGTCACATGTATACTCGTTTGCATTTATAACCTGTTTTGTTTTTTATTCAAAAAAGTATTTCGAACTTCCTTCCGTTAAGTTAATTTTTGTCATTAGTTGTTTGCTGGGAATCATTGTGCTTATTCGACCAGTAAATGGCATTGTCTTGTTTTCATTGCCTTTCATTGCTAATGATTTTAAAAAATTAAAGGAAGGTGTGTTTTTCTTTCTTAAAAAGTATTGGTTGGTTTTTATTTCAAGTGCTGTGTTTCTTTCCATTGTCAGTATTCAATTTGTAATTTATAAAATCCAAACAGGATATTTTTTTATTGATTCTTATGGCTCCGAAACATTTAATTGGTTTGGTTCTCATCCTGTTGATTTTTTGATGAGCTATAAGAAAGGTTTTTTTATCTACACTCCTGTTATGCTTGTTAGTTTGTTTGGGTTTAAATTTTTATACAAAAATAATCGTTTTGAATTTTATTGTTTGTCCTCTTTCTTGTTGATTTTAATTTATGTTCTTTCTTCGTGGTGGAATTGGTGGTATGGAGGGAGTTTTGGAACAAGAGTTATGATAGAATATTACTGCTTTTTTGCAATTCTACTGTTGTTTACTATGCAAGCAATAAAAACAAGAATACAAACGATTGTGCTTTCTTCTGCTTTAATTCTAACAATATTTATTTGCCAAATACAGATGTATCAATATAGGTATTACCATATTCATTGGGAAAATATGGATAAAGAGCATTATTGGAGAAATTTTTTACGAATCGATTTGATAGGTAAGGGAATTAATCTGAACAAAGATTTATTGGAAAATAAGCTATAACTTTTTTGCTTTATTCCAATACACATCCATTTCAGCTAAGGTCATTTCGCTTAATTGCTTTCCAATTTTTGCGGCCTCAACTTCTAGATATTGAAATCGTTTGATAAATTTTTTATTTGTTCTTTCTAAGGCATCCTCAGCATTTACGTTTACAAAACGAGCATAGTTGATGAGAGAAAATAACACATCACCAAATTCGCCTTCAATTTTTTCTTTGGATGCATTTGTATCTATTTCATGCTTTAACTCAGCAATTTCTTCCTGTACTTTTTCCCATACTTGTTCGGGTTTTTCCCAATCGAATCCTACTGCTCTGGCCTTTTCCTGAATGCGGGAAGCTTTGATAAGTGATGGCAAAGAACCAGGTACTCCACTCAAAACAGATTTATTTCCTTCTTTCAATTTTAATTTTTCCCAGTTTTCTTTCACATCTTGTTCATTATTAACTTTAACATCGCCATAAATATGAGGGTGGCGACTGATTAATTTTTCGCATAGGGAGTTGATGACATCCGCAATATCAAACTCTTTTGTTTCAGATGCTATTCGTGCATAAAATACAATGTGTAATAAAACATCTCCCAGTTCTTTTTTTATGTTGGGTAAATCATTGTCTAAAATTGCATCTGCCAATTCGTATGTTTCTTCAATAGTTAAATGGCGCAACGATTCAATTGTCTGCTTTTTATCCCAAGGACATTTTTCCCGCAATTCGTCCATAATTACCAATAATCGCTCAAATGCCTTTAATTTTTCTTCCATTGTAGATTTTATTATGAGATTCTTTAAATATTAGCTAAAATAAGCATTATTCAAATGAAATTTGAATGTGTTTTAGCCAATAATTTTTAATAATTTTGTAGGAATAACATGCATATACGAAAAGCATTCAAATCGATAGTTGTTTTAAGCATTACCTGCCTGCTAATGTTGTGGGTTTGTAGTGCCTGCTTTGGACAAACAGTTCCTAAAAAAGATTTTATAATCCATACAGATGCGCATGTTGGGTATGTTATCAGTCACCGTGGCACTATTGTACATTTAATAAAAGGTCAGATTTTTGGGGGAGAATTAACATATATTTTCAGAACGTCAGGAAATAAACCATGGCAGGCTTTGCACGGGTATCCGGAATTCGGATTGAGTTATATGCATTTGTATTTGGCTAACCCTTCTGAAATAGGAAATCTGGATGCCATTTACCCTTATATGAATTTAAGATTAAACAAGCAAAAGCGAAATTTTAAGATGTATCTTCGTTTGGGACTGGGAATAGCAAATATGTCGAAACCATATAACAGGCTTACCAACCATAAAAACAATGCAATAGGTTCCTATTTAAATGGATATGTTAACATCCGGTTGAGCTCATCTTACATGCTGAGCCCATCTTGGCGATTAGATTCAGGAGTTGGATTAACGCATGCATCCAATGGAGCTATTAAAACACCAAATTTAGGTTTGAACATGGCAACAGTAAATTTAGGTGTAGGTTACGTGTTTGGAAATAAGCATTTAGAAATGCGTAAAGATTCTATGCCCAAATTAGTTAAAAAATGGCATCCTTCTATCCTTACAACTTTTGGATTTAAAGAATTAGAGCATCCTTTGGGAAACAAATACATGTCGTATACTTTAGCAGGAAATTTATATTACTCTGCCAGTCATAAAACAAAATTTGGAACAGGAATAGAGTTTGTATACAGCAATGCAACCCGAAAAAACTTAGAACACGATACAATTTCTACAGAGAGAATTAAAGACGTTCTTAAGGTAGGAATAAAAGGAGGGTATTCATTCAATCTAGACAGGATTTCAATTCCAATAGATTTTGGATACTATGTTTATCAGAATGATAGGTTGAAAGAACATTTTTTTCATCGAATAGGTGTTCGGTATATGGTTACCAAGCATGTGATTGCAAACGTTACGTTGTATACACATTGGGCGAAAGCTGATTATTTCGAATGGGGTTTAGGTTATGAGTTCTAATAAAAATTAAAATGAATTTTTTAAAATTTATCATACTTGCATTTGTTTTATTCTCTTCTTGCAAAAAAGAGAACAGATGTGATTGCGTAAAACGTACCGGTGATATTATTACAGAAGTTCGGCAGTTGCCAGCATTTGATAGAATATTTACTGAGCAGGATGTAGATGTGTTTATTACTGAAGATACTGTTGCTGAAGTTAAAGTAGAAGCGGGAGAAAATATTGTTCCGCTCATTGAAACAGTTGTTGAAAATGGACAATTAATCATCAGAAATAAAAATCGTTGCAACTGGACCCGGAGCTATGATAAGCCTTTGAGAGTTCACATTAAAACGCCTGGTTTGGCGTATATTCATTCCAACGGAAGCGGAAATATTAAATCAGTAAATACAATTACTTTCGATTCGTTTGATGTAAGAATTGAAGGAGCAGGAAACATTGATTTGGAAGTTGATAATTCAAAAGTGACTTCGCGTATTTACGGAATAGGTGATCTGACCTTGCGGGGAAATACTCTTGAACATGCCTGTAGCATTGGTGGGTCTGCTTATTTATATGCAAGCGAATTGAACACAAATTATACTTGGGTGCAATCGTATACTTTAGGTAATTGTTATGTCAGAGCATCCGGATTACTTATATATAGGATTGACGACAAAGGGGATATAAATTGTTATGGAACTCCTGCATCTGTTCAGAAAGTTGCGAATGGAGGAACAGGGCAGTTAATTTTACATTAATAATTAGAATTAACAAAATGATTAAATGGAATAAAATAAAAATTCATTACTTACTAAGGCTGACTATCTTTTGGTTTTTGTTTTTTGCATTGTTCAGAATTATTTTTATAGTTTATCACCATGCGAAAATTCCTGATGGGCAACATTCGGAAACTAGTCTTGGCTTTTTCTATGCCTTGCGTTTGGATTTAGCAACTATTTGTGCAATGCTTTTTATTCCTTATGTTTTATGGTCTTTGCAGCAGTTTTACAAAAATAAGTTGATTCATCAAATTAATTTAGGGTATAATATTTTACTGATAACTATCGTTTCTATCTTAAGTATTTTTAATATTAAAATTTATGGTGAATATGGTTCGCTTCTGAATACAGAAGATCTTGTCTATCTTTTGTATCCCAAAGAGGCAATTACCTTTTTATCAATATGGTCGCTATTACTTTTGCTAGCATCAGCGGCATTTTTTGCTTACATAGGTATCCGGTCTTATAGAAGAAATATTACAAGTTTTTCGTTGCCATTTGAAAATAAAAAAATTAAAATTGCCCAAATTATATTGTTCCCAATTTGTCTTTTTATAGGTGTTAGAGGCGGTTCACAAGCTATTTCTATTAACGAAAAAAAGGTTCATTATTCACATATTAAAATTAATAATGACATTGCTACTAATAACATATGGTATTTAGGAAATAGTATTTACTATAGAAAGAGTTCAGATATTAAAAATCATCATTAGGATGCGCTATAATCCTTTTATCCTTTTCTTTTTTCTTTGCGTTACTCTTTCTTTTGCCCAAAAAGAAAAGAAAACCAGTTTGTGGAAGTCGCTAAATACTTCTACTGCTAAGGATACTTCAGCTGATGATTATTACGGTGATAACAGTATTCGATACGAAGATTATGTCTATAAAAAAAATATAAAAACAGTAGAGCTTCGAGATGAAAGTTTTGTTCTTACCAAAGCTATTTTAAGTTTAGGTTCTGAAGAAAAGTTGAAACTAAGTTTTGATGACTTGGATGCTGATTTGAAGAACTACTCGTACACGCTTATCCATTGCAATGCTAATTGGCAACCGTCCGATTTAATGCCAAACGAATACGTTGATGGGTTTTTGGATAATTCCATTAATGATTACAGGTATTCTTTTAATACACTGCAAAAATACACACATTATAACGTCACATTTCCAAACAGCACTTTACGCATTACTAAATCGGGGAATTATATTTTGAAAGTATATCAGGATGGAAATCCAGAAAACATTGTAATTACCAGACGATTTTTAGTATTTCAAAATAAAATAATTATCGAATCGAATGTTACGGCAGCAAGTGTTATTGAATTTAGATCCTATAAACATGAAATAGATTTTAAAATTAACTATACAGGCTATCAAATTAATAATCCATATAGCGATTTGAAAGTGGTTTTGACACAAAATGGTCGATGGGACAATGCAAAAACGGACTTAAAGCCCATTTTTGTTAAAGATAATGAATTGGTATACGATTATGATGAGCAGAACGTATTTGAAGGAGGAAATGAATTTCGTTTTTTCGATATTAAAAGTATCCGTTATCATTCGGAGCGTATTTATAAAGTCACGAAAGATACTTTAGGAAATCATGTTGAACTTTATACGGATGAAAAACGAACATTCAAACGTTATTATTCTCAACCAGATATGAATGGTGATTTTTTAATTAGAATACAAGAGGGAAATAATAGTGAAGTAGAAGCTGATTATTGTTATGTCAAGTTTTTCTTGCCTTATGATGTTCCTTTTACGGATGGAAACTTGTATGTTTTTGGAGGGTTCAATGGATGGAAATGCACTACAGAAAATCTCTTACACTATAACTCTAGCCGTTTTGGTTACGAATGTACCTTATATTTAAAACAAGGATATTATAACTATGAGTATGTTTTTTTAAAGGATGGAGAAGTAGCGGCAGATGAAACCATTATTGAAGGAATGCACTATGATACTGAAAATGATTATAGTATATACGTTTATCACCGCCAACCGGGTACATTTTACGATCAATTGATAGGCGTAAAACGGCTTAATTCTATGAAACAATACTAGTTTTTGCAGATTTTGTCAGTATTGGGCTTTCACCTCAGAAATATTCAAGCTCACCTAATGTTAACCCTATTTAATCGTTTCCAAGCAACCTTCCACGATAACTAAGCGTCTTAGAAACAAAGGTTAATGTTTCTAATGTTGAAAACCTTTTGGTTCAATACTTGTTATCAAGAAAAAGAATTGTTTAATATTGTGATGCTAAACAAATTTTGAATAGAATATAAATCACTATAGTATCCTGCCGAAACATTGAAAACGATTTCGGTATTAATTTAAACCAAGCATTATCAAATTTATGTTATGGGAAATCAATCTACACAAGTAACACACGGAATTAAAATCAGTGTTGAAACAAAGTTTCAATCTGAGCACTCGGTTGCAGAACATCGTCATTTCTTGTTTTCTTATCGGATAACTATTGAAAACAATAGCGAATACACTGTACAGCTAATTTCTCGTCATTGGGATATTTATGATTCCAGCAGCGAACATAGTGAAGTGGATGGTGAAGGTGTAGTAGGAGAGCAACCTGTTTTAGAGCCAGGAGAACTTTTTGAATACGAATCTGCATGCAGCTTAACTACAGATATGGGTAAAATGAGCGGAAGATATTTGATGGAAAGAAAGATTGATAAAGCCCGTTTTTATGTTACAATTCCAGAGTTTGAATTGATCGTTCCTCAACGGTTGAATTAAGAAATTCATCCCCTATTAAATCCCTCTGCTTTTATAAAAATAAGTAGAGGGATTTTTATTTTATTATTTTTTGCAACATCCTGCCCAATTTTTATCAATACTACCACAACAGTTAAATTAATGCCTTGAACCTATTGCCCCAGAGGGGCAATAGATTTTTGTTTAATTGCCTTCTGAAAATAGTTCATCCCACTAGGACCTTTTGCCACTTAAAATATAGCCCTAGAGGGCTTAATATTTATAGAAAAACAATGTAAGTGTAATAATTGCCCCAGAGGGGCAAAACAAAATTGGCAGAATTTTAAAATTTCTTACTTAGCATCCCTCCAACCATCTTATCGATTGGTAATGTAAAGTCGTTTTCGGAGACGAAATTTAAATCCATCCAGCGGAATGTTTGTTCGTGTTGTTTCCCTCCTTTAAAATCGAATATTTTTTCGGTAGTTGTGATATTAAATGTTGAAACAGGTTTAACCAAGTAGTAAATACTGATGATTTGATGTTGCGGGTTGTATGCAGATACCTGCATATAATCAGTAGTATAAAAATGTTCAATTACTTCTACTTGATTATTTGTTTCTTCCATAAACTCGCGTTTGACGCAATCAATTGTTCCTTCGTTGAATTCTAATCCTCCACCAGGAAACTTTGTTATATTATAACCCTTAATGAATTCGTCTGAAACAAGAACTTGTTTTTTCTCATTAATCAATATTCCATAAACTCGAACGATGAATTTATTAATCTGCATAATGTAAATATAAAATTAAAATTTTGTTGCTCTTACCATTTCCCTTTTTCTCGGGGGGCCCGGCAATGTTTCGACTGTAAATCCAACCTTTTTTAAGGTGCGCTTCACTTCTCCTTTTGCACAATAGGTAACCAAGCAGCCCTGTGGATTGGTAGCAGCGTAAATTTTAGAAAAGATTTCTTCTGTCCACATTTCTGGTTGAACGCGCGGTCCGAACGCATCAAAATAAATTAAATCAAATGACTTTTTGAATTGACTATCCTGCAAAGTGTTTTTTATTTTATGTAATGTGAAATGAGCTGAAAGCTGACTTTCTTTTTCCCACTCACAAGCATGAATTGCATCAAATGATTGTTGAATTTTTTTGTCATCACTCGCCATGCTAGCAATCAACGCAACATAATTCAATTGCTGAATCAATTCATGCTCGAGTGGAAATGCCTCAAGGGATGTGTAATTCAATTTCACATTTAACTTTTCTGCTTCTAAATAAGAAAGTAAGGTGTTTAATCCTGTTCCAAATCCGATTTCTAATATGGAGAGGCTTGAATAATTTTGTGAAACCAAATGTTGAATGCCTGCCTTAATAAATACATGTTGCGCTTCCTGAATGGCACCATGAATAGAGTGATAATGTTCATCAAGGTCCTTGACATAAAATGAATGTGAGCCGTCAGCGGTGGTTATTAGTGTGGGTTGCATGTTGTGATTGCTCTAAAAACAATCGACTACCCTCTTGTGACAATTGTGCCGTCAGTCTGAGCGTAGTCGAAGACTTGTAAAATGTATGTGATGATTCTTATTTACTCAAAATCTTAAACTCTGTTCTTCTGTTTAATTGACGACCTTCATCTGTATCGTTTGTAGAAATTGCTTGTTCTTCACCATATCCAACAGAAGTTAATCTACCTGCAGAAATTCCTGCTTTCACTAAATAATCAAGTACGGCCTTCGCACGGTTGTTAGAAAGTGTTTTGTTGTACTCGTCAGCACCTTTGGAATCGGTGTGTCCGGAAATTTCAATTTTTAATGTAGGAACATCGTTTAGTAATTTTGTCAAACGTTCCAACTCGTTGGTTGATTCAGGACGCAATGTTGCTTTATCAAAATCAAAGAAGATATTTTTCAAAATGATTTTACTACCTACAGCAATATTTTTCAATGCAACATCTTTTACAACTTCTTGGTAAGCTGCAGTATTTGGGATGTCAAAATTTTCAGAATGGAAAAGATAATTGTCTTTCTTAACGGCAATTCCATAATTTCTTCCTGCAGGCAATGAAACTAAATATTTTCCGGTAGAGCTGTTAGAAGTAAAACTAGCAATCACTTGATTTTTTAAGTTGTCGACAATTTCAATAGTAGCTTCCAAAGGTTTTTTTGTCAACTCATCTGTAATAACACCTTTTAGAATGGTTAACTGAGCTTCTTTGATTGCAAGCACAGGAGCAATAACTGTTTCTTTAACAGGTGCAGCTTGGCTTGCTAATAAATTATCTTCGTTGTTCATGACCATTGGTTTTTCTAAACCAAGAAATGTAATTACATAAATGTCTTTTTCACCATATCCGTTTGCATTGAAAGAAGCATAATAACCATGTTTACCACTGGCTGAAGTAACGAAGAAAACGTCATCATCAGGAGTATTTACTGGATAGCCAATGTTTTCTGGAGTGCTCCAGGTTTTTGTTTCACTATTAAAAACTGTCTTAAAAATATCATATCCACCCATACTTTTGTGTCCTTGTGAACTAAAGTAAAGTGTTTTGCCATCAGGATGAAGGAATACGCCTTCTTCTCCGTATTGTGTATTTATTGTTGGTCCTAGGTTTACAGGTTTTCCCCATTTGCCTTTTTCATCTTTTGTAGAAAGATAAATATCTCTGTCTCCCAATCCACCATCCGGTTTATCTGTTACAAAATAAACACCTTTACCATCTGGAGTGTAACAAGCGGATGATTCGTGGTACGAAGTATTGATATTTTTATTCATGTGATCAGGTTTGCTCCATTTATCACCTTTTAATTCCGATTCATACAAATCTCCATTGTTATTACCAATGTAGATCAGAAATTTTTGTCCATCAGCCGATAGTCCCGAGTTTGCATCATGGTTATCAGTATTAATTGGCGAACCCATGTTTACAGCCTTTGTCCATTTCCCATTTACTCGAGTCGACATATAAATATCTTCAAAAAACTCATTGATTTCTGGGTCAATTTTTTCTCCTGTACTACCCGTTCTTCTGGAAGTAAAGATCATCACTGATTCATCTGCATTAATTACGGGACCATAATCCGGAAACTGAGAATTTACATCTGCACCAACGTTATCTATAAAAACACGGATCGGATTTTTAACCATTTCTTTACCTGTTAAACACTGGCTGATATGAACATTCACATCACCCATCAATAAAGCCAATTCTTCACCTTTTAATGTTTGCTGAAACGTTTGAAATTCTTTTATGGCTTTGTCCCATTCCATATTCAAATGATATGCTTTCCCTAATTGGTAATGCACTTGTGGATCAACAGCAGGATTTAATTGAATTGCTTTTTCTAGAAAAGGAATTGACTTTAATTTGTAGTTGGAGTACAAATAGCATTTACCAATTTTGTAATTCAATAATGCATTGTTCGGATTGAACTTGTATGCGGCTAAATAATATGGGTCCAAAGCTTGTTTGTAAAACACTGTTGCCATAGAAAAAAACTCATCGCCTTTTTCAAGGTTGTTTTTTGCTTCTTTTAAGCCATCTTTGTTTTCTTTGAAATTCTCCTTCGTGAACTCAATATTCTGAGCAAATGCAGAAGTAGAAAGAATGATTGAGAGTAGATATAATAATTTTTTCATATTCAATTTTTTTTAATTTTTTTAATTTTAAAAATTCAATTTAAAATTATTTACAATCTCCTGAATAATTTCTAGCTGATTCAACACCCAATTCAGCTGCTTTTTTCCAATCTGCACAAGCACCAGCATTATCTCTCAGCATTTCTTTAGCAATACCTCTGTTTAAGTAAGCATAACCATAAGATGCATTTAATTGAATTGCTTTTGTACAATCTTCAACACTTCCTTTGTAATCTTTCATTTTATACTTTGCATAAGCCCGATTATTAAATGCATAAGAATAATCTGCTTTTATTTGAATTGCTTTTGAGAAATCATCAATAGCGCCTTGAAAATCACCATTGTCCAATTTAGCACTTCCACGGTTGTTATAAGCTACATAATAATCTTTTTTCTGATTGATTGCTTCTGTATAATCACTGATAGCACCTTTGAAATCGCCTTGTTTACGTTTTGCACTTGCTAAGTTATTGTGCGTAAATGCCATTTCAGAATTGGCTACCAAAGCTTTGTTGTAATCAGAAATTGCACCCTTTAAATCGTCCAGTTGGCGTTTTGCACTTCCTCTGTCGTTATAAGCATAAGCATAATCAGGTTTGATGGTGATGGCTTTGGTGAAATCATCAATCGCTGCTTTGTAATCCGCATTTTCAAATTTTATACCACCTCTGTAATAGTATGCTTGCGCATAGTCTACTTTTATTTCAACTGTTTTGGTGTAATCTGCAATTGCTCCTTCTTTATTTCCAAGAGCATATTTTGCTTGTGCGCGACTAAAATAACTATCTCCAGTTTGATTGATGGTAAGTGCTTTGTCGAAATCGGCAATAGCACCATTAAAGTCTTTCATTTCAAACTTCGTAGTTCCTCTATTATAAATAGCTCTTTCGAAATCAGTTTTTAAAGCAATGGCTTGGTTGAAATCATTTAATGCCCCGCTGAAATTTTTATTTGCAAAATTGGCAATTCCACTGTTGTAAAATTTTTCAGCATCTTGCGAACCGTCATCCAATACTTTTGCTTTTACTATAGTATCCGTTTGAGCAAAAGTCAAACTTTGAATAGCAACAGAGCAAAATATTACCAGTAGTAATTTTTTAACCTTCATAGTTTTATCGTTTTTAGATACGATAAATATAGCAAGATTTTTTCAAAGAAAAAAAGACTGATATTTTTCCCGAAATTGGATGTGGGAGAAGCTTTTATTATCTAAACAAAAAGCTTAAGTTTACAGCCAATTCATTCAAAATAAGAAACATAAGTAACCTTTTTTACGCATTTTGAGCCCTTCGTCATTTTGTTCTATTTAGAGTTGCATAATTTTAATATCATTGTAGTATGAAAAAAATAGTGTTTTGTTCCATAATTGTATCAAGTTTGTTTTCGGCTTGTAGTTCATCTACTGAAGATAAAACCAACAGCTCTTACACTTCTGAGCAAATTGTTGAAGAAAGTAAAAAGGCAAATGCTTTTTTTGATCGTGCATTTGATGCAAAAATTGACAGAGATCCTATGCAACAATCCATTTTTGGAATAAAAAAGGATTATGATAAATGGCAGGATATAAGTGAAAGCAATGCTCAAAAAGAAGTAGAAATTTCGAAACAATATTTGGATTCTTTACATGCGAATTTTAAACCCGAAGCGCTCGATGAACAGACCAAGATCAGTTACAGGTTGTTTGAAAAAGCTTGTGAAGATGTTGTAGAAAATTACAATTGGCACTTGTATGATTATCCTGTAAACCAAATGAGCGGTTTGCACACAGAAATACCAACATTTCTGATTAATGTACATTCAGTTGAAAATAAAAGTGATGCAGAAGCATATATTTCTAGACTGAACGGAATTAGTAAATTGTTTGATCAGTTGGTCGAAAATTTAAAGTTGCGTGAAGCAAAAAATATTATTCCTCCCAAATTTGTTTTTCCTTATGTGATTAACGATTGTAAAAACATGACTAGCGGACAGCCATATGATAAATCCGTAACAGTGAATCCTTTGTTGCAGGATTTTATGAATAAGGTAAATGTATTGAACGATTGTAAAGGAGAAGAAAAACAAGCCTTAGTAGAAAAAGCAACAGAGGCATTAAAAATCTCTGTTAAGCCGGCATATGATAAACTATCTGCATACCTAACAGAGCTTTCGAAAAAGGCGACAGATGAAGATGGTATCTGGAAGGTTCCGAATGGTGATGCGTTTTATAATTTTGCTTTAAAGCAAACCACTACTACAAATTTAACGGCAGATGAAATTCACGAAATAGGATTAAAAGAAGTTGCGCGTATTCACGATGAGATGCGTAAAATTATGAAAGTCGTAAATTTCAAAAGCGATAATCTTCAGGAATTTTTTGATTTTATGCGTGAAGACAAGCAGTTTTATTATGCAAATGATGATGCAGGGAAAGAAGCTTATCGAGTAAAAGCAGTGAAAATTATTGACGATATGAAAAAGGAATTGGATAAATTATTTTTAACCAAACCGAAAGCAGACATCGTTGTGAAGCCTGTGGAAGCATTCCGAGAAAAATCAGCGGGAGGAGCATTTTATGAAGATCCTGCAATTGATGGTTCACGTCCGGGAAGATATTACATCAATTTATACAACATGGCGGATCAAGCCATTTATCAAATGGAAGCTTTGGCTTATCACGAAGGAATTCCAGGTCATCACATGCAAATTGCTATAGCTCAAGAATTAAAAGGCATTCCGAAATTCAGAATGCATGGAGGAAATACTGCTTACATTGAAGGTTGGGCTTTGTATTCGGAGCTGGTTCCAAAAGAAATTGGTTTTTATCAGGATCCTTATTCTGATTTTGGAAGATTAGCAATGGAATTATTCAGAGCAGCAAGGTTGGTTGTGGACACAGGAATTCATCGTAAAAAGTGGTCGCGCGAAAAGGCCTTGGCATACTTTAAAGAAAACACTCCAAATCCTGAAGGAGATAATAAAAAGGAGATAGAGCGCTATATTGTTTGGCCTTCTCAGGCAACTGGCTATAAGATCGGGATGAATAAAATTATCGAATTGCGTGAAAATTCCAAAAAGAAATTAGGAGATAAGTTCGACATTCGCGAATTTCACGATGTTCTTTTGACTTCAGGACCTGTTCCTATGGATATTTTAGAAGAAATGGTAAATACTTGGGTGGAGAAGAAAAGCAAGAAGTAACATTTTAAATTTCTCGACTCCGTTCGAAATGACAGTTGAGTCGGTTCGAGCGGAATCGAGAACAAACCAAACAGAATAAATTATATAAGCATGGCAAAAAAAAGCACTCTCAAAGCAAAAGCATCCAAATCCATTTTGAATGCAAAGTCTCACGAATTTTTAAAGGCATATTTGAACAATGCTTCACCAACAGGTTTTGAAAGTGAAGGACAAAAACTTTGGCTAGATTATATTAAACCGTATACCGATGATTATTTTACGGATAATTATGGAACAGCAGTAGCGGTAATTAATCCCAAAGCAGCTTACAAAGTGGTGATAGAAGCTCACGCTGATGAAATTTCTTGGTTTGTACACTATATTACAAATGATGGGTTTATTTATTTAAGAAGAAATGGTGGAAGTGATCATATGATTGCTCCTTCTAAAAGAGTAAATATCCATACAGAAAAAGGAATTGTAAAAGCTGTTTTTGGCTGGCCTGCAATACATGTTCGCGATGCCGCGCGTGAAGAACCTCCTACTTTAAAAAATATTTTCTTGGATTGCGGATGTTCTACTAAAAAAGAAGTGGAAGCCTTGGGAGTTCATGTGGGTTGTGTGATCACCTATGAAGATGAGTTTATGATCTTGAACAATAGATATTATGTTGGAAGAGCCTTGGATAACAGAGTAGGTGGATTTATGATTGCTGAAGTTGCTCGTTTATTAAAAGAAAGCAAAACAAAATTGCCTTTCGGATTGTATTTTACAAACTCTGTTCAAGAAGAAGTTGGTTTAAGAGGTGCTGAAATGATTTCTCAAACAATCAGACCAAATGTTGCAATCATTACAGATGTTTGTCACGATACACAATCTCCAATGATGAACAAAATATCAAGCGGAGATTTGGCTTGTGGAAAGGGACCAGTTTTAACATACGGTCCGGCAGTGCAAAACAATTTACTGAAATTAATTATTGATGCCGCTACAAAGAAGAAAATTCCATTCCAACGTGCAGCAGCTTCAAGAGCAACCGGTACAGATACTGACGCGTTTGCTTATTCAGTTGGAGGCGTTCCGTCTGCATTGATTTCGTTGCCGCTCCGTTACATGCATACTACTGTAGAAACTGTTCACAAAGATGATGTTGAAAATGTAATTAAGTTGATCTATGAATCGTTAAAATCAATTAAAAATAATCACGATTTTAAGTATAATAAAAAATAAATTAGAAAGGGCGAGAGCCCTTTTTTATTTTATCCATTTTGGAACCTTCTATATCATATCTCGTAAGAAGAAGTTGTAAAATTGCATCTATGAATTACAAAGCGCCCTTGTATTTATTCTTATTGCCTTCTATACTGTTCCTTAACGCTTGTGGGGATGATTCAAATATTCCCAAAGGAATTACTTTAGATTCTTCTGATTCTATTCAACAACAAACCAAAGCCATTAGCATAAAGGCCGTAAATTATGATATGGTCATCAGCGATATTCCATTTCCTTTTGAAATTTTAAATAATTTATATTCTAAAAATGTCCCTTTTAATAAAAAGGCAATGAATGATGTTGCAAATGTTGAGAATTGTAATTTGTACAATTCAAAGGCAATGAATCTGGGCATTTATGGAGCCGATTTGGCTTATGCCGTTACTTATGAAGAGTTTCAATCTTTGGGTACTTATGTAAAAGCAACAAAACGTTTGGCGGAAGAATTAAATATTCCTTATGCTTTTGATCAAGCAATGATGGATAAGTATTCGAAGTACAAGGATAATAAAGATTCTTTAACAAAAATTATTTACGACTCTTATAATCAAGTCGACCAGTCTTTAAAAAATGATGAGCGGGTTGGAATGGCGGCTTTGGTTGTTACCGGAAGTTGGTTGGAAGGCTTGTATATTTCTACAAAAACTTTTCTAGATGCCCCTAAAACTCCTGATAATAGTTCGTTGTATAAAGTTATCTATGAGCAAAAGCAGAGCCTGAAAATTGTTGTGAAATTGCTGGACGAATATAAAAAGGACGCTTATGTTTCTAGTATTATCGAAGATTTAAAAGTAATTACTTCTGAATACAATACAATTACCTCTGATGTTCCAATGAATGAAAAGCAATTGATTGGCATTCACGCTAAGGTTGAGTTGTTGCGGACAAAAATTATAAAAGGGCTATAATTATTTTTTCCTTTCAGTCAAGAACACGTTTAGCTTTTTCAATTTATCCGTGTTGATTAAATCAACTCCGCAATTCAATAATTCGTTCCACACTTCTTTGTTTTCAGGTGAAGCCCACAGTCGCACTTTTTTTCCTTGTAGATGTGCTTCTTTTACTAATGACTCCAATTTCTCTTTTTCATCTTTCGGAATTTCCCCTTTGCCTTTCCAGCTTAATATATTTGAATATTTTGTGCTGGCCATCAAACACATAGAGGAATCTAAAGAGTTGTCTAGATTCATTAAGCTCAGATCTATAAAAGCATTTCTGGATGTTTCTTTTTGTACAGACAGATATGGTTTGTTTCCTGTTAATATGATGGTTACTGCATTAAATGTAATCTTTCCGTTTTCGTATTTGCTTAGGATAGATTGATATTTTTCTAAATATATTTTTAATTTTTCATAAGTTTCTGAAGCTTCTGTTTTAATGTCAATGAGAAGAATGATGGATTCATCACAATTTTTATAAACCTTTCCATTGTTTTTAAGACAACTATCCAGCAAAGGTTTTAAATATAAATGCTCTAAAGTTTTTTTCTTTTTGAAAATGGGTCGTGTGTGAGAAACAATCAGTTGGTTGTTGATTAAAAATATATCTGCTTCAATGCTGGTGAATCTATTTTGAAGTGCGTCTGATAAAGGATGTTTATGCTTATAATCGTTATGAGCATGTGCATTTTTTAGAAAACAATCTTGTGCATTTGAAGCATAAAATGATAGTGAGAAATAGATAATGAGAAATGGTTTCATTAATGCTGGGTGGAATTTTTTAAATACATAGACACATAGGCTGTGTTTTCTTAAAGTAAAAATTAATAATGTATGTGTTTTCATAGTATTGAAGTAAACTTCAAGCCATAGATTTTAGTGCTATGAATAGCATCTATGATAAAAAAATTATTTTTCTATGTATTTTATACATAGCTTTTTATTTAAATATTTAAGCGATGTGTCTATGTG